>JAUXAV010000052.1 GCA_030619735.1 Candidatus Aenigmatarchaeota archaeon
TATCCTCAGCTCCTCAGGGGCAAGGTTGCATGAAAGGGTTGTCTCATTGCAGCCATAACCGCAGGTCTCCAGTTTCTCCCAGGCAGTGCCGTCTGAACTGCACTGCTCAAGGTCATTATCTTCACACCTTTTCTCGCCTGCGGTGCATCCGGCAAGCTTTTCGCCTGCAACCGCAAAGGTGGAGAAGCCAGGGGTTTCTGCCTCGTAATGGGTATAGGTGCTGTCCCTGCTTGAATAGACTGTTGTCAGCTTGTTCCATTGATTGGTAGCATACCTGTAAAGAGAGACATTGTTCATGTCTATACTGTTGTCAGATATCCAGGTGTTATTGACCCTGAACTTTATCTTGGCGCTCTGCACATTCGATTCCTCTATGTTTGTGGCTGTTATATCAAAGTACTTGTAAACCTCGCCAGAAACATCCTCTGCTATTGTCGTGGGCTTTGCGGTAAGGCTCCCTACCTTTATCTCAACATCGGTTTTTTCCGCTATTAGCGTGAATTTTATCTGGGTTGGCGCAACAGCTGCATTATCAATAGCCATTGTTGCTTCCTCCCCTGCAGTGACCTTTGCCCAGCTCTTTGAAATGGAAACCATTGGTGTTGCCCCGGCCCCCCCGCCTTCATCTGTTGGGGCTTCTTCAGAGGGTGTTGGGCTTATTGTGATAGTTGATGAATGCGAACTGGAGCCGCCAAGGGAGAATATAAGGCTGTAGTCTGTTCCGGAAACCTCTCTTGACAGGAAAGACCAGTTTGCTATAAAGGTCTGGTGAGCTGGTATGGTTATCGTGTCGTGCTGGGGATCTCCGCTTGACTTGCTCATGGCAGTTCCGTCAAAGGACAGATTAAAGTATGTGGTAACAGCTGTGTCCAGAGGATTCCTTATCTTTATCTGGAGGAAGAAGGGCCTGTTAGCCCCTGTATATGAGCCGGCAGGGTCATTGACAACTATAACCCTCAGAACAGAGGGGTCCACAAATGTGATATAGTCTGTTGTTGACTCCTGCACGCTCGTTGCCCGCTGCTCCAGGGCATAGGCCTTTATCTCATAGGTTCCAGCGGTCCCTGCCGTGACCACGAAGTTCTTTGTGGTTCCTGATGTGGTTGCCACATAGTTCGTGTATTCCCCGCTTGCAGGGTCCGAAACTACCAAGCCATCTGTCTGCTTCAGGTTGAGCCTGGATACGGTGGCGCTGGATGAGGCGCCTGAAACCGTCACCCCAACCGTTACGCTCGTCCCTGTGGTATAGGACTTGGTGTTGTCAAAGCTCACCGTGGGGGTGTTCAGCGTAGCACTGGCAGGCAATACCAACAGCGCCAGGGCTATCAAAAACACCGTTCCCGTCACCAAGGTTTTATTCCATTCCATATCATCTATCCTGTTGGGTATGTGCAAACCCTCCCCATGAAGAATCTCTCAGGTGAGTTCGGATATAATTCTGCTGTTACAGTTCCCTGGACCTCAACACATGCCCCATATGAGGATGTTGGCCAGTTCTCGGATGGGTTTATTGTGACATTGAGTATTCCTTGGGAATTTGTTTGCGGCGTGCCTGTCATTGGGCTTCCATTGTGCGGATAAATAAGGTCACCACCTACCCCAGTTGTAAGGTCTTCTGTTTGTGGCGGACCCCAATCGGTGAAATACATATAATACAGGGATACATTGGCATTAGCAATGGATGACATGTTGAAATAAGATGCCCTTACCTCACCGATCAAAGCTCCATCTGGGGTTGTCATAACACCTTCCATCCCAGAGCCCGTGTCTGATTCCCATTGGCCAAAGCACTCAAATGCGCTGACCTGAAGTATTATCCCGTTGTCAAAGCCTGCTGTTTCCTCTATCCCTGTGGAGGAATTGACCCACCAGAATGCCCTGTACATGCCTGACTGGGATATGTTAAGTGTGACCTGGGCAATTCCCTGCGCGTCTGTTGTGTTGTCATTAACGACAAAATCCCCGGCGGATAGGGGGGCAGTGAAGCCCTTCTTGTCGAAATTCATCCCGCCTATCTCGGTAATCGTAACATTGGCGCCCTCATCCTTTGAGCCATTCACCCATTCTATATAGAAGGGAATGGTAAAGTTACTATCCTTCCTGTGCCTGCCTCCCCAGCTCCATTCCTTTGACCAGTAATTACTTTTCTGATTCTGACCTACCAGGGTCGTGTAGTCTGACTCGCTTGAGGAGAATATGAAAGGGATGCAGTATTCAAAGTCGCGAAGGTAAAGACCACCCCCTATGTAGTTCCCCGGCACATAGGGCCCCCTCAGGCTGGCGCCGGGTATTGATGGGTCAGTGCCGTTTGTACCGTTTACCTTTATAAATATGTGTGTGAATGTTGAGCCACCTGTGCCCGGGGTGCCGTTGTTTATAACCAGGATTTGCTCCGAGGCATTGAATATGTTCTCAAATATGCAATACTCTCCCCATCCCTCTGCATCGTTTTGATTCTCTATGGTTCTTGGCCCACCTGCGCTCTCGATATCATGGGCCTGCTTTATATATGAAAGATTCCAGCTCAGCAGGTCCTTGGTGAGGTTTTCGTATTCCGTATCGGAGTAATTTATATACACTGTTTCTATGTCACTTAAACTATTATTCCAATTTGTTATGTTGAACTGTCCCAGGGAGTAATCAATAACAGTGTAGTTTACATCTCTAATTAACAAACTTGACCCATTGAATATCTGTTCTGAGCCCGATACTACAGGATAATACGTTGTGTTAAGATAGTACGGAGTTGAAGATGTAGCATTCGGGAATGTGAAAGGGCCCTCATCTGTTACACTTTCGGTATAGGGTGGGTAATTTGGAGTGTAGCTTGCGATATTGATTCCTGTCCAATTCTCCGGGTTAGTGATATTTATGGTAGTGTTTACCTGTGCTTCTCTGCCTTCAATTCTTATTCTTTTCTGCTGTATGCTCTGGTCACCGGGCCATGGTGCCTGCGGGGAAATGACATCATAGGTCTTGATTTGGGCGAATATGTCTACTGTCACCTTGTCGCTCCTGTTGTCTGTCAGTTCAAACATTACCATGCCTTCTCCCTTTTCAAGGTTTGAGGGCAGGGTGAAATTCACCGTTATATTGAATCCTTCCTGATAAACCAATGTCAGGTTATGTATGAGCGTTATATCCACCTGCTCCCCTGTCATGAAATCCATCCTCTTTATGGTTATATTTTCTCCGATAAGCCTTTCGGACCATATCTCAATTGTTTTGGTGTCCCCTGGCATCCAGGTATAAGCGCTGGTATTCCAGACATCCTGCGACATAATGTATGCCTGGAAGGGGAAAACCGCAAATCCACCGAATGCTGTATCGCATGTATCATCCGAGTCGTTATTTGTGTTGTTGTTATCGCAGACCTGAATCAGACAATCATAGAATCCCGAATACCACTGGTTGTTGTTATTGCTCACAAGGGTTGTGAAGTTCCTTGGCTCCAGTGCATAGCTTACAGTGGTAACATCATCAAAGGTTACTCCGGTTGCATTGGATATGTCTATCACAATGGGCCCCCTTGAGGGGTCAAAGTTAATCAATCTCGTTAGATTAACTGTCCCGTTTTTGACATATTTTGAGGTATTTGACATGTAAACCACATTCTGTATGGTGAAGTTAACCGTTGAGTTTGGCCCCACATCCCAGTTGGACATGTATGGCCAGAAATTGAAGTTCTTGCATTCAAACCCTCCTGGAAGGGAATCCGTATAGTTCTGCCATTTCGCATCCCATAATGAGAAGTAGAAACCAGAAAGCTGAGAAGCTGTAGCATAAGGACAGCCTGTCCCTAGTGAAAAGGTCAGGTTCAGGGAAACCCTGCCATTGGAATCAGACTTGACCGCCCCGCCTGTTGGCTGGCTAACAGTGAAGCATGCGCTCACATCCCTGCCTGTGAATTCCTCCCTTATTGTTCCCTTCTTTATCACAACGCTCTCCTGGGGCTGCTCGGTCTCCACATCCATCACAAAGCCCTGGAACTGCATCGTACCTGAGCAGTCCATAGCGGTTCCGCCCATCCCCATTGGCCCTCCGCCAGGGCCTCCCATTCCGCCTTCTTCCATTTCACCCTCACCTTCTCCGCCCATCATCCCTCCGAACATTGGTCCTACAAAGCCCATTACATACTTGGCGAAGAAGAACCCGTCCCCTGTGAGGGTCTCGTTCTCTGTCCCGGAAACCTGGTATATTGCCTGCACCTTTATAAGGGTAGGGCCTGTCAGATTCTCGGGTATGAAAGCAGTTATCTTCTTCTTGCTTGAATCATACTTGTATTCTATTCCCAGGGTATCCGAGGCTCCTCCGAAGGAGAACTCGCCCATGGAGGTTAAAGCTGTTACCTCCACATCTGTGATGTTCGGGGTTGTAAGGGTTGATTTTGCTGATATGTTCCTGACCTCGAGCTTGAAGCTTGCATTTCTTCCCGGCCTCAGCAGCACATGGAACTTATCCCTGCCCATCCTGGTTACAGGTATTACCTTCAGCTTGTAGTTCTGTGTTGTGAAGTAGCCTGTAACGCTCTTCATATTATAGTTGGTGGAGGAATTAACAGTGACATTGACAGTCACCCTGTAAATACCGGCAGTGGCAGGAGTCCTAAAGGTGATGGTGCACAGGCTCCCTCCCATGAACTTCAGGGAGGTTGCTGTTGTGGTTTCATTGCCCAGTACGCTTCCTGTCACATTTGCGCCTGTGGCCATCTGCGTGACATCGGTTATGTTTGCCGAGCTGCAGTTCACGCCCTTTTTTCCTCCACTTGCTGCATCTGTCCTAGCAGGCAGGAACTCCCCTGTGGAAAGGTCAAAGGCCTTTATGTCAAAGCTTGCATTGCTGCCGGGGGATATCACCTTGTCCCCGCCCCAGAAGTCAAACATCATCATCCCTCCCTCCAAAAGGCTTGACCTCTCCAGGGAAAGCCTGACATCCTGCACCGTGAAGGTGGACTGGGTCTCCTCTGTTACTGAACCTATTGTGGAGTTTATCCTTACTGTATAGGTCCCTGTTGTTGTGGAGGGCAGGGTCAAATTGTAATCATATATTCCCAGGGAGGTGCTGGTCAGGGACACGGACTCCTCTGTCCCGTTGGGATAAACTATAACCGCATCAACTGTTGCGCCTGTCTGGGGGTCATTGCTTGCGTTCTTTACCTTTGTCCGTATGTCCACAACACTGCCCGGTGAAAAGAAGGCAGAGGACTGCGATTCGTTGTCAAGCGTAAGGCCGGCAACAGAGTATTTCTTTATTGTGAAGACCAGATGTTTGCCATACATATCGGCAACATAATCCCCTGGCTCTGCAGTGCTTGCTATGGTGAAGGAATGAGTTGTTGTCCCGTCGGCTATTGTCTGATTGGCCTGCTCTGCTCCCCAGTTGCCAGGACCGGCAATCTTCCCGTTGCCCGAGTATATTCCCATTGCTATGCTGTAGCCGGAACCCAGGGCAGAGCCGTTCTCGTATTTTGCCGTGGTCTTTATGGTTATGGAGTCACCCGGTGCAAAGGGCGGCTGGTTTCCTATGAACTCAAAAGAGGCATCCTGGAAATATGAGGTATTGGTGGTCAGGTTTTTCTCTATCAGGGTTGATGAATTGGAGTTCACGCTGACCGTGAATTCTCCCTCAAAGTTCGGTAAGAATATGCTCATATTGAAGGCGCCTGTTGTTCCGTTGGTATTGCTTGAATTAACATAGATGGAGCTGTTGGTCGTATTGGTTACCCTGACCGTTACATTCAGGCTCGCGGCGCTGCCGGACTCAATGGTTTCTCCTGTCACGAACACGGTGGAATTCGGGATAATATAGTCAGGGACATACGCCCTCAGATAGCTGTTCTGGGCGCTAACCGCTATACTAAAGCATAGAACAAAGAGAACAAAAGCTGCAATTCCCCCGGACTTATAATTCAACCCCATTTAACCAATATTTTGATTTACTTCTTTATATATTTTTTATTTTTCCCCGGAAAGCCTCTAAGCTACTTATGGCGCCTCCAATAGATGCTGAGGGCTATCAGTATAACAACAAGAATTCCTATCATAACCTGGGATATAATAAGGGCCATGTACAGAGGCTCGGCATTTGTTTTGGGCTCTTCCTCTGCGCACAGGATGCAACCCCCTGGACAGTCCCTGACCGTCTCCCATCCCGTTCCATTGATTTTGCACTGCTGGAGGCCGTTCCCGGAGCATTTCTGCTCCCCCGCATTGCAGACCTTTACTTCAAGGCAGGTTTCAGCTCTGCATGCCCCTGCATCGCAGCCGTATGCGCAGTTCTCCAAAGTCTCCCAGGCCATCCCGTCAGAAGAGCACTGGTAAAGGTCATTGGCTATGCATTTTGTCAAGCCGGGGCTGCATAACTGCTCTGCCTCCCCCTTCTCACCGGAAATAGCATAAAGGGAAAACTTATCTGCCAGGGCCTCATAGTATGCGTGGTTTTCATCCTCCCTTATAAGTGTTGTATTTAGCCCTGACCAGGATGTTTCATAACGGTATAGTGCAATGCTCTCATTTTTTATATTGTTGTTGGAAATCCAGGTGCTGGTGACCCTGAACCTTATGGTTGCCCTTTCCAGGTTTCCAGCCTGGATGTTTGTGGGTATTATTCGTATGTATTTGTAAACCTCTTCCGGCGCAGGGGTTTCTATAAGGGTGTCATTATCACTAAGGACATTCAGCTCAATGTCCACGTTCTCTGTCATGTTCTTCAGGGTGAATTTTATTTCTGTGAAGGGTATATCATCCTCTATTGAAAACAGGGCATCCTGGCCTGCCTGGAGCCTGTGCCATAATTTTGATGTGGAGGCAGAAACATCAGCATCTGCGCAGCTGACCATAAGGATTAATGCCAGGGCAAACACTGCAAACCCCATTGTTCCGGAAACACTCCAACCCATGGATAGAATTTAGGTTTCCTTCTTAATAAGTTTTGGCTAAACCCCGAACTCCAGCAGGTCTCCAGCCCTTGTCCCGGTTTCTTTAATCCTGCCCGCCCTGAGCTCCAGGGCATATTTCGCACTGGCATTCGGCCTGCACATTCGCCAGGGCTTCAGGTTCTCCTTTACATCCGAAACCCTTTTTGAGGAGTCCAGAAAGATTATGTCCAGGGGGAAGCGCATGAAGGGGGTCCAGAAGCCGGGCCTTCCGGGTTTGGGGAATACAAAGAGCATGCCCGAGTCCCTTGGAAGGGATTTGACCCTCCTGAACATTAAGCCCCTGGCCCTCTTCCAGAAGGACCCTGCAACCTCTGTTTTCCTGCAGAGGATGGTTTTCCTGGTCCTATTCCTTATCATTCCCGGCAACCCCCTTTAGTTCCCCAAGCTGGTCCTTTACGTCCCTTGCTGTTTTTGTTCCTATTAATCTTTCCAGGCTCTGCAGGGGGATTTTCCTCAAATCCTTCAGGCCCTTGACCCCGGAATTAAAGAGAAGTCTGGCTCTCCTTCTTCCTATTTTTTTCAGCCTCACAAGCGGC
>JAUXAV010000053.1 GCA_030619735.1 Candidatus Aenigmatarchaeota archaeon
GAGGAATGGCCTGGTATTGAGGGAATCTGGTTAGCCACTATAAACTCCTGCTGGCCTGAACGGTTGAGGTTGGCAGAGGAATCATTGGCATACCAGTACCAGGTTATATTGTCATGTGCGGTGTAATTTCCCTGGTCCAGAACGAAATACCATTCACTGGATAGCTTTGTGGCAACCGTGTAGTTTATGGTATTGGTATTGTTCCTTATCTCTGCCACCACAGTATCCACTGATGAATTGGCATCGGTTACTGTCACATTGAGCTCAACGTCCTGGTCCTCATTGGGGGTTGCATTTATGGAATAACCGGATAAATCCGGCGGGGTTGTGTCCAGTATCCTTCCCACCGTAAAGTTCTGCTGTCCGGACTGGTTAAGGTTTCCTGCCGTATCATTGGCATACCAATACCATGTGACATTGCTGTCAGCTGAGTAATTCCCCTGGTCCAGGATAAAATACCACTCCGAGGAAACATTCATGGTCACGGTATAGTTTACAGTATTGGTGTTGTTCTCCGATACCTCTACAATAACAGTATTAATGAAATAATCATCCGTTATTGTAACATTCAGTTCAACATCCTGGGTCCAATTTGGCGTGCTATTTATGGTATAGTTTGAGAATGACGGCGGATTCTGGACATTGTCCAGTATGACTGGCAGGGTCTCATTAGCCTCCTGATTCCCTGTGTCAAAAACAGAGAGCCATATGGTGTAGCTCCCGTCCGCAAAGCCTCCTGTATCCCAGTCCGTGAGGTTGCTGTTGTTCACCTGGTGGGTGAAATTGGATATTAAATTCCAGGAGGAGGGGTAAAGCCCGCTCCCGTAATAAACCGAGTAGTTCAAAAACCCTGTGCCGTTTGCAGTCCCGTTAACCTGGACCGAACCGGTAAGGTCAGAGTCCCCCATGCTCTGGTCCAGAACAGCCACGGGCGTGGAATTCACCTGGACTGCCTTGTGCAAATTTATCCTTCCTGAACCCATATAAACAGAGAAACCTACCGCATCCACCGAGGTCCTTATTATGGACCTCACCTGCTCATTTGTGAAGCTTGAGTTGTGCGAGAGTATCAGCCCGGCCATGCCTGCCACATAGGGCCCGGCCATGGACGTGCCGGATAATGTTGTATAGGTGTCATCATAGTATGTGCTGTATATGGAGCTCCCAGGTGCAGCAACATCCACCCAGGCCCCGTAATTGGAGAAGTAAGACTTGGCATCCGAGCTCGTGGTTGAGGAAACGGCAATGACATTGGTGTATGCAGCGGGATATGATTTGGTATCAGTATTGTCATTCCCTGCGGAGGCTATCAGGACCACGCCCTTCCCGTATGCATAATCCATGGCATCCTGCATGGTGCTGGACGAGCCCCCGCCGAAGCTCATGCTTACTACATGCGCTCCGTTGTCTGCTGCATATTCCAGTGACTGGGCTATGTCCGCCGCCCTCAGGCTGCCTCCCCCCCCGGTGTTCTTGTAGCCTGCCCTTACAGCCATTATGGTGCAGTTCCAGCATGTCCCTGCAATCCCCACGCTGTTATTTGTTACTGCCGAGACAATGCCGGAGCAATGGGTCCCGTGCCCATGGTAGTCCACAGGGTCATTATCCTCATCATCACAGTCCTCGCCTGAGGCGCAGCTGGTGGTGCTGTCCACGAAGTCATAGCCCCTTATATCATCCACATACCCGTTGCCGTCATCATCCACGCTATTGTCCGGAAGCTCGTCCGTGTTGTTCCAGATATGGTCCTCAAGGTCAGGATGGTCCCAGTCCACCCCTGTGTCCACTACTGCTATTATTATGCTGGAATTCCCCAACTCTATATCCCAGGCCTCCGGGGCATCAATATCCTTGTCAGATGTCTGGTTGAGGCTCCACTGGGATGAAAAGGAGGGGTCATTGGGTATGGTCACATCAATCCCGTATATATAATTGGGCTCTGCATACACCACCTCCAGAAGGTCCCCGTATTCCCTTACAATTTTCTCAATGTCCGAATCTGCCTGAAAATCCAGCTTATAGGTATCCCCCTCCTTGAATACCCTCTCAAAGCCCTGAATCCCTGCCTTTTTATTTACAGTGTTCGTCTCAGTATCACTGCCCACAATGCCCGGCGCGCCCAGGAAAATCCTCTCCAGGATATGGGCTTCCCTGAAGCCGGGGCTTCTCTTGAACTTCACCAGGACCTCCCCTGGAGCAAACCCAAGCTCCTCCATCTCCTGCTCTGTCATAACCCTTATGAATGCCCCCGTGGGATAGGCAATATCCAGACCCCGGAATAGAAAGAATATAAAAACGAAAACAACTGCCACGGCCAGAATCTCCTGCCTTCCCCATCCCATACTATATAATTGGTTTGAAAGAATTTTAACCTTATCAGCGTTGTGTGAATAAATGCTAAATAACCCTGTGGTATGCACTTAATTTTAGGAGCTAAATAAAAAAAGGGGGCTTTATCTGTATCCATCTATTCTACAGACGTAGACAGCTCCAGTAAATGTCTCCTGACATTGATAAAAAACATTATCCCAAATAGTTTTACGATGGATTCTATTATCCTTCCAGCATTTAACATCATAATGAGCAAATTGGAATCTCCTACGTTGAATATCTTCAGAAGTTAATTCATGCATGGTTATTATTCCTGTTTTTTTATATTGAGCTCTAAATATTGGTTCAAAAGATAATTTATTATGATAGTAAGTTTTTCTGTGAAATAGAAATGAATCTTGACCATCCCTTTGCAACTGCTCCCATTCATCCTGCCCGATTCCACGAAAAACTGATTCTTGTAGAGTTTGTTGAGCTAGTTGTTCTAATTCAGCTTGAGATAATATGTCAATCCTTGCTGCTGCTGTTACACTCATTAGAATTAATAATAATACTCAAATATAAAAATCTTTCTTTGATTGCCCTGCAGGCTTTCAGTCCTTTATTATGAGCGTCCCTCCGTTTCCTTTCAAGGCCTTCTCCAGCATATCAAGACCGGTTATTATGACCTCCTTCCTGTCCCTGGAGGCCTCCAGATATGCTATAGAAGCCCTTATCTTGGGGCCCATGCTTCCGGCTGGGAAATGACCCTCCTTCAGAAAACCCTTTGCGCTGCTTACTGTCATCTTCCTGATTTTCCTCTGGTTTTTCTTCCCATAATTCAGATAAACATTAGGGACATTGGTCAGGATTGCCAATAAATCAGCCTTTACAGCCCTTGCCAGCAGGGCAGCAGTCAGGTCCTTGTCTATAACTGCTTCCACGCCCTTGAGGCCCCTGCCTGTCCTGACCACAGGGATTCCCCCTCCACCGCATGCAATCACTATGGCCTTTTCCGAGACCCTCTTTATTGCCTCTGCCTCCAGGATTTTCCCGGGAACCGGTGATGGGACAACCCTCCTGAAGCCCCTGAGGGTTTCTGTTACATGCCAGTGTATGGGCAGGCCTCTCTCGCTTTTATAATAAGGTCCTATGGGCTTTGAGGGCTTCCTGAATGCCGGGTCATCCTTATCCACCAGGACCTGGGTGACCATGGTTACCACTGGCTTGCCAACTCCCCTCTTATGCAGCTTCCCGTACAGGACATCCTGAATCATAAAGCCAATCAGGCCCTGGCTCTCTGCCACGCAGACCTGCAAAGGCATGGCAGGGACTTTAGCCTTTCCCATTTCCTGCTGGAGCAGGATAGCGCCGCATTGAGGTCCGTTTCCATGGGTCAGTACAATCCTGTTCCTTTTGGAAAGCCCTGCCACAGAATCCATGGCCTTTTCCAGGTTTGCCATCTGCTCCTTCAAAGTCCCTCTCTGCCCCGGCTTGACCAGGGCATTTCCCCCCAGGGCTATGACCAGGGTCCTGGCCTTGCCTGCCATTATAAGATATTGGAACAGGGGGAATAAAAGTCAAACTTTCAGCGACGCAAAGGCACGAATGCACACCCACCATGGTTCTCTGTCTTCAGCTTTCCCCTGGCTTTCCTCCCTACAGTGAGCTCCTGGAACCAGGACCCTCCTACAGGGGCAATTATAATCCCCTTGTCCCTGAGCTGCTCAATCCAGTGCCTGGAAATCCCGGGCACAGCGCAGGTCGCAATTATCTTGTCATAGGGGGCCTTTTTGGGATAGCCCAGCCAGCCGTCCCCTTTAATGACCTCCACGTTCTTTACCCCTGCCTTTTCCAGGTTCCTCCTGGCGAATTCCGCAAGAAAGGGGTCAAACTCTATTGTCCAGACCTTCCTAACAAGCCTTGACAGGATTGCAGCCTGCCAGCCCGAGCCAGAGCCGATTTCCAGAACTTTGTCTGACTTCTTTGGCTCCAGGAACTCTGTACACATACTTACCATATGGGGCGCACTAATCGTTTGCCCATAACCAATTGGAAGTGGATAATCCGCATATGCGTGATTAATATCTTTTTCTCTTACAAAAAGATGCCTGGGTATTTCCCTGAATGCCTTTATTATTTCTGGGCTTTTCAGAAGTCCCTGGGATTTAAGATGTTCTACCAGAGTTTCCCCCCTCTCCTTTAAATCGTCCATATCTTTATAAATAATCTTTTCAAACTTAAATTATGCCGAGGCCAGGACTCAGGACAGACAGGTTCAGGAGAATAATAAGGAAAATCCCAGGCGGGGCTTTGGTAATCCATTATAAAAAGAAGAAGCCCAGGCAGGCAAGATGCGCCAGCTGTGGTAAGCCCCTCTCAGGCGTAAAAAGGAACATACCCTCCAAAGTCAGGGGGCTTGCAAAGAGCAAGAAGAGGCCAAAAAGGCCCTATGGAGGAAACCTCTGCCCCGGGTGCTCCAGGGAGGCAATAAAAGGTAAAATATTAAAAGGGAGATAATAATAGATAAGTATGCTGGAGACAGGAAGGGTCTGCATAAAGACCGCAGGAAGGGAAGCAGGAAGGCCCTGTGTGGTAATCGACACAATAGACGAGACCTATGTAATGATAACAGGCCCGAAGAGTCTCACCAAGGTCAGGAGGAGGAAATGCAATATCGCTCATTTGGAGCCCCTGGAATTCCAGCTCAAGCTCGCAAAGAACGCTTCTGATAATGAGGTTGCAAAGCTCCTCCAGGCAGAGAAAATCCTTGACAAGCTCACTTCAGGAAAACCCATTGCTAAGCCGAAAAAACCCAAACCGGAGAAAGCCCCAGGGGAAGAGGCAGAGGCAAAAAAAGAGAAAAAAAGCCTGAGGGAAAGGCTCCTGGGCAGGGTAAAAAAGGAAGAGAAGCCCAAAGAGGAGAAGAAGCCGGAAAAACCAGTGGAGAAAAAGCTCGAAAAGCCAAAGGAGAAGCCAAAAAAGGAAAAGCCAAAGCCCAAAGAGCCGGCAAAGGAAAAGCCAAAGAAAGCCGGAAAGCCCGCCAGGGCCCCGAAGAAACCCGCCAAAAAGAAGAAATAATTAATACCAGCCCCTTCTAAATATATTATGGATTTTATGTTAGTTTTAGGCCTGGTAGGGAAAAGGGCATCCGGCAAGGATATCTTTGCAAAATATCTCAGGGACAGATACAAATTCCAGCTGCTTGACCACACAAAAGACGTGCTTGCTCCAATACTCAGGAAGCAGGGAAAGC
Source organism: Candidatus Aenigmatarchaeota archaeon (assembly GCA_030619735.1). Classification (GTDB taxonomy): domain Archaea; phylum Aenigmatarchaeota; class Aenigmatarchaeia; order QMZP01; family JAUXAV01; genus JAUXAV01. The sequence continues at coordinate 5,567 of JAUXAV010000053.1, forward strand.
CAATGGTCAGGAAGAATCTGACCGACCTTGCCATGAAGCTCAGGAAGCGCTATGGAGATGACATACTGAGCAAGAGGCTTTGCAAAAAGATAAGGGGTAAGGGGAATCTCGTGGTATCCAACATACGCTTCCCCGCAGAGGCTGCCTACCTGCACAGGACCTTCAAGGACAGGTTCAAGCTAATAACAGTAGAGGCAGACCCCAGGCTCAGGTATGAGAGGGCAAAAAAGAGGGGAACAAAAGGAGAGAAAAAACTCAGCTTCAGGGAATTCATAAAGCTGGAATCCCTTCCCACAGAGAGGATTATCCCCAGGACAATGGAATTGGCTGATTTTGTGATAGCAAACAATAAAACGCCCAGGGACCTTTACAAGAAGATTAACAACCTGATAGAGAAGCTCGGAAAAAAACATTTATAATAGAGTATAATAATTATCAACTGTGATAAAATGGCCGATAAGTTTATCTTTTACAGGGCAGGTGTGATTTTCTGGATATTAAGCCTCATCCTTGTTTTTGCAGGCTTTGGACTCATTCCCTGGTATGCCATCCAGTCTGTTGTGCTGATTATGACAGCCATAAGCACCTTCGTCCTGGGCGGGCTCTCAATAATCTATGGAGAGCTTACAAAAAAATCGTTAAATAAAAATGAGCAAGCCTCAGGTAGGTTTTAACTTTACCCAATGCCTAAAGCCCCCGGTGGGCTATGATCCCACGACCTTCCGATATCCTGAAGTCACTGCCTTTCGGCTCCTCATATCGAATACAAGTCGGATGCTCTACCAGCTGAGCTACGGAGGCTTTTATTTCTCTATATGCTTTTCTTATATTTATATTATTTAACAATTCTGGTTCAGCATAAAAAGCCAATTTCAGGCCTGCTCCGGGATTTCCGGAACTTCAGGCTTTACCTTCTTTTTCCTGGAATGGCACCAGGCCCCATGCAGAATCCTGAGTATGAATTCCAGGCACATCACGAATACCAGATAATATACCATGCTCTTCCACATTGCCGGTATTGTATAGAGCATGTTTACGGACTCGGGTATGGACACATAGGACATGTCTATTATGAATATTGCCAGCAGGGCAAGAGGAAGCAGCTTCGCAATGTCCCTGGAAAGGTCCTCATTATAGTATGCCCCTATCCTTATGGTGGCCACCAGGGCCATGGATATCAGCAGGAGAGTGCTCAGTATCTTTATCTTGGACAGGAATATCAGGAGGACGGAAAAGATCCCGAACCAGAGGAATATCAGTATCGGGAACAGGATAATGTAGCCCAGGATGTAGAGGGCATACATGGCTGCCTTGCCCTTCCCCCTGTGCTTATCAAAATCTATCTTAAAAATATCCCTGCTCGCCACAAACCTGTAGAACTTGAAAATGAAAAAGGCATAGATGACCATGGCTATTACGTAATAAATTAGCGGCTCTATAGTAGAATAGAATTCCGGCAGCGACAGAGATTTTGTCGCATTCATTACCGTGCCTGCAATATCAGCCAAACCCAACACCCATTAATATTTGTCTTCCATATATTTATGGATTGGTTAAAACTGCATGATATAGCTCAGGCTCTTTATCCCCAGGCTCTCCAGATACAGGAGCACCAGCAGCAGTACAATTAGTATAAAAATGATTATTCCAGTAGCCTTTTTGAATCCCATATTATCCTCCTGACCTCGGCTTGACCACGGTCTCTATATATACTATTAGGAGTATGAATAATATAAGTGTAAGGGCGAAATACTTCTGCGCCTCGCTGATTTTCCCTGACTCCATTATGGC
>JAUXAV010000118.1 GCA_030619735.1 Candidatus Aenigmatarchaeota archaeon
CGGAAGGACAACTGCCATCAATTTTTTCACGACAGCCACCTCGCCAGCATACTTCCGAAATTTGTCCAAGTTATCCAGCATAAGAACACCACCACTACCGCCCATAACTCAATGTCTGTTCCAGACCAAAGGGCGTTGGCTACAATCAAGGTGGTAACTGTCGTCGCAAACCCCACGGCAATTGTAATCGCGTAGCGTTTGTTCAAAATCCCGATTATAGCCCCACAGATGAATGGAGTTCCCCCTAACCCCATGGCAGTGGCCAAGGCACCAGAAACCTCCCAGAAAGGAATCCACAGTAACAATACTGCCACTCCAAAAGCCAACACTATCGAGCCGACAAGTCTGCGTTTTTCGGTTTTCTTCATCTTTTCACCCAAGTTTCTTTGCAACAAGTGCAGTGAGAATACCCACGATCATACCCGTGAAAACCCAACCCAATATAACGCCAAGAGGAACTGTTCCGAAAATCAGTTGGTCAAATATCCCATACCACGACGCTGACAGTCCAGTAATTTTGTACTCCCACAAGCTATTGCCGGTTGACCAATTAATTAGCTCAATAATGAGCCCTGCGAGGAAGACGAACACCGTAGAGAGAATGACAACTTCCCAAGAGGTTATTTTCTTTGGCATCGCATCACCACAGCAGCAACGCGAACACGATGAAGATGGAGATGAGAACTGTGGTGAGTGAAAGAAGAATTAGTTGAATTGTAGTTTTTGCCCGCCCTGCTGCTATCCCCGTCAACGCCCCAGCCGCAATGATTGGCATCACGCACAACACCATCTGAGAGGCGGTGGCCGATTCTCCTAGTGTAGCCTGGGCAAGTGCGGCTTCTCCTGTGACTGCGAACTCGGTGGGAGGAAACAGAGACATAAAAGAAGGAGCAACGATACACAAAATGAGGAGCGCAAAGAAGCTACCGAGAAGATAAAGGGGCTTGTATTTACCCCTGATTATGATCACTTTCGCGAGGTAATAAACAACCGCCGCGGATAGGGAGACATAGACGAGCATCGTGAAGACCGGATGGCCGATGGCGATAAGTATCATGCCCAAGATTCCAAGGATTGCCAAAATCGCTAAGACCCCAAGGCTGACAATGGGTGGGGCGGCCAACGACGCGCTCGGTTTGGCTTTTTTAGCCATCAATTCCCTTAAAACGGTTGAATCGTGCGTATTTAGTAAGTCGGATGGGGAATCCCCCGCCCAACTTATGCCTAAGCTCTCTTTTAAGAACTCAGTTTGCCATTTGGGGCTCTGTGGTGCCTTCCGTGTAACGGAAGCATTTTAACAGCTCCTTTTGGCGATTGAGTGCCCTAGGTACCTAGCTCAGTAACTGAGTGAACTTTTTTCACGCTAAAAAGCTCACCCAACGTAGCAAGGGGATTGCCCCGCGGGGCAATATGCTACTCTCGTTTGATACGTGTCAAACGTGCCACGGTGAAAATTGGGTGGCCACCCAATCTTTCATATTGTTTTATATGAACATTTCGCAAGGGGCACCCCGACCCTCGCCGCGCGTCGAAACTAAAAGATTTCCCGGCGACCGAAAATGTGGGGATTCCGGTTAACCTCGCGTATCCCGGGTCGATCGTCAGGCGGCTCTTCCGGTTCGGGGGGCACAATTATTTCTGGTATCTCGATAATGATCGGGGCGGGCTGGGGGCTGGAATGGTGAAGCATCCTGTCCACCGCGACCCCAGCAGCAAACCCAGCAATGAGTGCTATTAACGTTCTCGATTGCATCGCATTTCTATCCGCGCTACACCCTTTTAAAAATATGGTTCTTCATACGGTGTGACCTCTTGACCTCGCGCTTCACGGCACGCACGTACTCCAAGCACTTGTCCTCGCTCTTGCCGCGGAATTTCCAGCCAAAAAAGCCCCTCATGGATTTGCCCCCTCATCGAGCACCCTCAAGTCCGCCTTTTCGTAGATTTCCCTCAGCCTCTCCGGCGAGTAGTCCGTGTAGTGGCGGGCGATAATCTTTTTCGGCACCCTCCCGCAGAAGGCATCGACGTATCTATCTTGAACTCCCAGTCTGCCCATCTCGCAGCTGAACCACTCACGCAAAGTCTGGGATGTGATCTTGAAACCTGTGGGTCGGCTGGCCTTTCGGAATTTCTTCGAGAAGGTGTCCTGGTGCGTTGTGAATATCTTCCTACCAGAGAACCACCACTCATCGAACATTTCATCAAGGGCCGCCTTCGCCTCGTCGTTGAAAAAGCTGACCCACTGGACTTTCGTTCTGCCTATCTCTTGATCTGGAAGTATCATCCGCTTTTCTAAATCAATTTTCTCGGGCGTCAGCTCGGCTACCTCGTGTATCCTTTTTCCTGACGAAGCAAGAAGAAGAAACATCACCCTCGATTCAGTCGTCTCAAGGGCATTGTACGTTTCCCTCAATTGGGCACGGGAGGGAACCACCACCGGGCGGGGGATGGTTCGGTGAACCTTGAAACCCGACGCCAGATCGCTACCGATGAATCGCCCGTAGAGCACCCGGATGGCTTTGACGGCATTTTGATTCTTATTTACATCCAAAAACCGGCGCAACTCTTGGAGTGAAGCGTAGCGGGGGTGCTTGCCGAGGAAATCGATTAACCTCCTTATGTGGAGCAGATGGCCCTTGATGGTGAGGGGCCGCAGGTGCCAGTCAATGCGGCAAGCGTCACTAAATTCTTGGAGAAAAACTTCTGGGCCGAAGTCGGAGGGGTTTCGGATCGCCTCGGTCTGGGGTCCGAGCGAATTCACCAGAGCCTCGACCGCGGCCCTAGGAACGAGAACGTAAATAGGATGATTCTGATAAACGGATTTAGCCGCGACCGCCATATTCAAGCCTCCATCTCCAGTGGAAATGTAGGTCGGCATGGTATTTAAAGGTTTTATCAGCATAAAAAGATTTATATAGGCGAGGCTTCCATTATTTTTGGTTTAGATGGTCGAAAAAGAAGGCGAAGTTATCTCCGCGATGGTTCCAGCCAATGTTAAAGTTGCCATTGGCAAGGCGCTCAAACAAGGACTCGCAATGAATGAAAGCGATTATTTTCGCAAAGCCCTAATTGAAAAGTTGAGGGAGGACGGGTTGCTATGACTGTACATCTTAACAGATGCCACGACATTTCACCCACGGTGATGGGAGGTCGGAACCCTAGAACGCAGCCTTTCTGGGGGTTTTGTCGGAGTCCATCGAAGCCTCCGACGCAACCTTCGACACGGACAACCAATCCCTGTTGTGGTTTTCGGCCCCCGCCTTTAAATAACTTTCAATCCCGACCGCCCGCGCGATCCGCTGGCTCGGTCCGTACGAGCGAGGGATACCCAAAGGTGCGGCTCGGCTGTCCAGAAATGGCTCCGGCTACTCGCGGGACGGCCGCACTATCGGACCAGCGGGCGCAAGGGGGGGCGATATTATGAGTGAAGAAAAGATTGTTGCGAAGGAAGACCAACAGCGAGAAGAGAAGGGGCTACGCAAAATCGAGTACGGCATGCGTACATTCCAAAAACGGGATCGGGGGCGGTGAAGCGGTGCCAATAGAAACAACAATAACATTTTCCACGGACGAGCTGGTCGTGGTTCACCTC
>JAUXAV010000264.1 GCA_030619735.1 Candidatus Aenigmatarchaeota archaeon
GTATTATTTACACAATTGGTCTTTGGTCAAGATGAGATGTTTTCTTTAATTAGAAAAATAAATGTAGACCATTTGGGAGCTACGGGGCAAATTGACGGATGCGAATTTTCAAAAGATAATTATTATATCATTGCTAGCGATAATCATGCCACAGCAAAAATTTATATCCGTTCTTCTGGAAAATATGTCAATGAAGTGAAACATATCGTTTTAAATAATCCTAAATTTGTTAAGGCAGGGAAGGTAAATGCGGTGGGATATTCATATAGTCGGAAATATTTATACACCGGTATTAATGATAGGGGTTTGAAAGTTTGGGATGCCAATACATATAAACTTCTCTATCATTTTGGTGACGGATTAAATACAGACAGTGCAGATTTTTCCTCCGATGACAAATGGTTGGCCATGGGGGCAGGAAGGGAAGTGTGGTTGTATAATGTTCCTGATTTTACCCGATTCCACACATTTTCTCATGAAAAGGGAGAAGTGAACAACTTAGATTTTAATCATGACAACAGTCTCCTGGCATCATGTGCCAGCAAAGGAGAGATTTTTATCACCAGAACATCCGATTGGAAAAGAATTAGAAGGCACAAAATAAAAAGCAGCGCTAAACGGGTCTATTTTTCCCCTGACGGGCAATTTTATGCTCTGGGGGGCCGAGATCAATTATGTAGAGTATATCAAACTTCAGATGGTGTGATGGTGGCAGATTTGAAACATCGGGGAAATCTGAAAATGCTTCCGGGGGATGATTATGGTGATACCAATCCTGCTATTGAAACTTTAAATTGGAGTGCAGATGACAAATATCTTTTTACCGGTGGTGTTATTGATGGAATTATGAGGATTTGGCGACGGGATGATTGGTCTTTGGTGGGATACGTACAAGCCCAGGCAACCAATCGGCAAATTGAATACATTGATGTTTCTAGTGATAATGAGGTGATTGTTGGAGGAGATGAAGGTGTTTTATACCATTATACCTTTACTCCCCCTAAAATTTTGACACCATTTGTACAAGAACCTGATGGAGTGGTTTGTCTAGAAGCTGAAAATTATGATACATCCCTTCCTCAAGGGGGACATAGATGGACTGTTATTTCGGAAACCGGTGCAGCAGGGGGAAAAGGTCTACAAGCACTTCCAAATGATGGAGTGAAAAAAGATGCGAAGTTTGCCGAATATGATCCAATAAAGGATGCACCAAAGCTGGATTACAGAGTTAATTTTACCCGCACAGGAAATTACCATGTTTGGATAAGAGCAAAAGGGAATAAATCTGATAATTCAGTTCATGTGGGGATCAATGGTAAGGGCATCCCTTCATCAGATATGATTGAATTTCCCCCTTCAACATCAAATTATGTCTGGAGTAAAGCCACCAAAGATAAACAGGATGCCTTCATATCCATTTCATCCATTGGATTTCATACCATAAATGTATGGATGGATGAGGATGGAACAAAGCT
>JAUXAV010000178.1 GCA_030619735.1 Candidatus Aenigmatarchaeota archaeon
GTGGAGATGATATTGAGGGCTGGGTTCAGGTAGCTAGCGTAGCCAACGAGGGCACGGGTACCGATGAACATCTGCCGCCCGGGGATAGTGTAGGTGCCGAGGGGCCCCTGGTAGACGCAAGTGAGGGCGTAGAAGCCCCAATCGTCCTTGTTACCTGGGGAGGTGAGACGCCAGAGGTCGTCAGCTCCGTCGAAGGCGGTCTTGACGGCCGTCTGCCAGAGAGTTCCGGGTTGGACAGGGCTGGTCCTGGCGCGGGCGATAAGCTGATGCCACTGGTTGGCGGTGTAAGTGATGCCACCGACAGATCCCCTGGCGATGGTGTAGACCTGTGAGAGAAATCTCATAGTGATCCTCCTGCAGGAACGGGATGTGGGCCTCCGGTTTCCCTACGGGAGACCCACACTGTCGTCCCTTGCTTGCTCCGGAGCGAAGGTGGGGGCTGGAACTTTACTTGTCAAGTAGTTTCGGTAGGTATTTTGGGAAGGAACGGGCGAGAGACGAGCAGGCAACGACTTAGAGAGGGGCTTACCAGGTGCGGGAGAGGGGTGACTCCGAGGTTCGATTAGTTATATATATAACGTATTCGATTGATTGATTGGGGAGTAGGGAGGAGGTGAGCAGGAGGAGAAGTCAACGTCGGCGTCGAAGGGGGGTCTTGGGGTCCGCCGGCTCGCGCGAGCTCCGTTACGAAATAACCGAGGGGGCCTTGCCCCCGAGCACCACGCGCGCGCGCCGCGAGCGCGAGAGTGAGCGGAGCACCAGCTCGGCGCTTCGCCGATCCCTCACCGCGTGCTGGTGCGCAGCGAACGTCCGGCGGATATTCGGGGGGAACTCAGCTGGTACGAGAAGGACTCCGGTTATTCTATTGCTGACCTTGGAGAGTAAGACGGTATTCGAGAGCCCACCCCCTGATGATGGCTGAGACGGTTCTATCGAACCCCCAGCCCTGTGTGCAGCCGAGGTGGACGATGGCCTCATACTCATCCTTGGTAATGAGAAGGGTGACGTCTTTGAGTTTACTGACTGCTGACATAGGGACGACCTTTCTATTTAGTCGGGAAAGAAGATACCGGCACGATGGAGATTGCGCTCAGAAAAGTGCTCGGCAGGGAACCAGGAAGTGCCTCTACATTTGGGACACACGAAATCTGGGTGGACGATCCTGACCTTAATGTTGTGCCAGGAGCCGAAGGGCTGAAACAACCTGGTGTTGCGGAGAGCTACGCTAACGATCCTCTGGTGATCCTCGGGGAGAGAGCCGTTAGTCTTGTCGGTAGACAGGTGTGCGATGATGTGGTCCCTGTCTAGCTCTTGAATATAGACACCCTGCCCACCAGAGCAGGATTGCCACTGCTTAAGGAGTTTGGACCATGGGATGAATTTACTCTCGAGGGCTATGTGGAGATGGCAGTGCCATTTTCCGGGGCTGCCGCTTACATGGACGACGTAGGCCCCTCCGAGAACGTAGCGGCGCCAAAAGGCCCTCTGGCGAAGGGACCTGAATCTTGCCACGATGAATTTGACCCCGGCGTCTGCGGAGATGCTGTTTTGAACGGTTAGGGTGAGCTGTTTGAGTGTGGCAGGTTTCTGGGGATGGACCCTTTTGATGATGGCACGGAGCCTTCTGGCAGCTCTGGCCCTTCTGGGACGGCTGCAGATTGCGCAGAAACGGTTCCCACAGCTTATCGGAACGGCGTGGCTGTAACCGCATGAGGTGCAAAGAAGTTGCCTATACTCGTGAGTGTCCAGTTCCCGTCTCCCACCCCTTCAGGTTTTAGCCTTTTTCGACAGATGTTAGAGAGGGGAGGACTAAAGGCCTCGGGGATCGGCCCCTGAGGGGACGCTGTCCCCTCAGACTCCCCTGGGAGCGTCAAGGGACGCTATGAAATCAGGCTATGGGGGACCTTCTTCGCAGATGTGCCTGAGGTAGAAGACCGCGCTGAGGCGGTGCTTGAGGCTTGGGTTGGGCGAGACAGCTGCGGTGAAGCAGCGGATCCGGGTGAAGATGGCCTGGCCAAGGGTGCCTACTGGCCGGTCGATGTCAAAGTGGGTAGAGGCGCTGGCGGGGAGAACTTCGACTGTCTTGGCTGTGGTGATCCATGGGCCCTTGAACCGGTTGCGGGAGGTGTTGAAGGCGATGGAGACATCGATCATGATGATGCCTGCCTCGTCGCCGCTCATAACGGCGTCGACAGCGATGCCCTGGTTGGCGCCGCCGTAGGTGCCGACGACGATCTGCCCAGGATTCATGAAGCCGGCGACGACAGGAGCTGTGTCGGTGGAGATGATATTGAGGGCTGGGTTCAGGTAGCTAGCGTAGCCAACGAGGGCACGGGTACCGATGAACATCTGCCGCCCGGGGATAGTGTAGGTGCCGAGGGGCCCCTGGTAGACGCAAGTGAGGGCGTAGAAGCCCCAA
>JAUXAV010000063.1 GCA_030619735.1 Candidatus Aenigmatarchaeota archaeon
ACCGGTCTATCGTCGGAAGTGAAGGGCCAGGGGCAGCTATTTGATTCGGCGAGCTTCTTTAATTGGATAAACTCCTTCGTTAGAGTCCTCTCACTGATACCCTGTTCCCGCCTGTGGAGAAAGAAGCGCCTGAAGATGCGACCAGCTTCTGCGGCAGCGGTGTCGTCCTTGCCGGTTGGCAGCTGGCGACCCCCCAAAAACTCCAGGAAGACCCTGGCAGTCTGGAGGTATGAGATTATCGTGCCTTTGGCCCTCTCCCTGGGTGATGTCAGGATCAGTTTAAGGTTTTCCAGCTCCGTTTCCACTGTTTAGCTCTCTCCTTGCGTATGCCACCCCTAATCTGAATCCAGTATAGGTTGCCACTAGAGGACGAAGTTCATCACTTGCTAGTTTGAGTATCTCGGCAACGAATTGCCCGGCATCCCCAGAGGGAACCTCTACCTCTTGAGTAAGGCTAATGAGTTCATTAGCCGCTTTGAGCTTCTCTTCATCGTCTTGGTAATGCTCCTTGAGTATTGCCTCTACTTGTTCTTGCCATTTTTCCATCTGATTCTCCTCCTTACTCTATATACTGTAAAAAGGAGGCAAAACGTGACATCCTTTCAAGAAATCCTTGCCAATTGCCTTTCTCGTTTTATTCTATCTAACGCTACTCATTCAACAATACAATTATACCTATCAATTTGAACGCTTGTCAACTCTAGTAATTAAGTGGTATAATTGGATAGGACAAAGGAGGGCAGTGATGCCGGCTATTGTTAGGCTTACCAAGCAAGGGTTAAATGACCTGATAAACAATATAAAGGAGAGCGGGGGGGACCCCGGGGAGCTCGAGGACCTTATGGGCGAGGTTATCGAGGATGAAAGGATGCGGCGGCCAGTGAGACGCAGGGAGAGAGCCCTGAGAATCATGGTTGAAGAGCCGACAACTGAGGAACGGCTTGAGGCAGAGGTGGGGGAGCTTTTCCCAGAGGGTCTCACAGGGAAGATATTGGCTGAGTGTATAGAGATGGACGAGAAGTATACCCTGGCGGATCTCAGGAAGATGGCTATAGAGGCTGGGCTTAGTCCGGGTGGCCATAAGAAAGAGCTGGCTGCCAAACTGATAGCAAAGGGTGCGACACCCTGAGGGCACAAGAATAAAAGAATGGAGGAACACAGGAATGGCGGAAACAAGGACAATCACAATTGAGTCGCCACCAGAAAACACTTTGAGTATACAGGTAGAAGCAGACCTCGTTGATAGGTTCGTTGGTACGGTTACCAAGAAAGGTGGTTCTTGGAGAAGCAAGAGGAAGAAGGAAACCTTTCAGCGTGCACTTGAATCTGCGGTTGCGGTCGCTTTGACTAAGTTCCTTGAGGGTCTTGAGGCATAGAAAGGAGCCAACATGCTGCGACACCCTGAGGACACAGGGCAAAGGAGGTGTATTGATGCCTACATATGTAACATTAGTAAAGTTTATACCAGAAGGGCCAAAAAGCATTGATGATATCGGGAAAGCATTTGAGGAAGGAACGAAGATGGCGAAGGAAATGGGAATCAAGCCGATTGGTGCTTATGCCACGTTGGGGCCCTATGACATGATGTTGATATACGAGGCGCCCGATGAGAAAGTCGCCGCCGATATGTCTATGTCCTTGCGTGGACAAACGGAGACTTGGACGTTAATCCCAATGGAGGAGTTTGCTGCAGAGATGAAGGCTCCGTGATATGACGAATACTAGAAAAGGAAAGGTATGCTTTTAGGTCACATATCGGTGTTACTCGTGTCATTTTATTTTTTCTCTCTTTTGACGCTTATCCTTTAGCTGATAACATCGATGCCCACAATTCAGGCATGCTGCCTCATTCATCAGGCCATCCCACAGCAAAAAACCTCTTATGCACCGCGGGCAGCTCTTACTGAAGAGTCCAAACAGCAGCCAGGATTTAGACATTGCGGTTGTTATCATCCATTCCCCAATTGTTCGTAAATACTACTCTCATTTTCGGCGTGTCATTGTTAAACTCTGCTTATTTTCTGTTCCCATTTATCTCGCGAAGAACATCGTAACAGTCTTGGCAATACCGTGGGTCTGGACTTATTGCTGCCTTGTCCTTACCCACGAGGCAAGCCTGGCAGAAAAAGCCGCCATCTTGGATAGCTTTGCTATCCCGAACAATGTCAAATTTTGCGAGCCCCTTCATCTCAATTGCCACCTTTTAACCTCCTTTTACCCTCCTGGCTTTCTTCTTAGGCCGGTAATCCTCACTCTCATTCAACACTAGGTAGCTTGTAACCGCATCTTCAAACCTCGATTTCACTCTCTCTGGCAACGTGATGAATTCCCGGTTGCTGGTCATAATAGTGAGCAATTGCCGACCATACCTGGCACCCACTATCGTCTCCAGCACTCGGTCGCCGAATTCCCTATCACTGCCACCGGCGCCGATGTCATCCATGATGAGCCTCTCCGCATAGCAATAATTTCCCAGTATCCCATCGTAGTCCATCTCAGGATTGTTGATTGCCTTTCTGAGTGTGCTTAACATGTCCGGCATCTTCATCACCCGGCAAAACTTTCCTCGCTTGTAAAGCTCAATTGCCGCTGCTTCACAGAGGTGTGTCTTGCCATTACCCACGCCCCCGTAGCACAGCAACATATATTCTGGTCCATCAAGCACTGCCTTGAACGCCACCAGCGCTTGCTCGGTGCCAGGCACTCGCTTAAAATTCTCAAAGGTGTTATCTAGGCTCGTCACGCCCAGAGCCTGAGTCAGCCGCTCTTTGTTGCTCAACGAGCTTGTCGAGTTTGGGGTTACGGCGTGGCTTGGTGTATTCGTCCCGGGGTGGAAGTTTCGTAGAACCTTGCCTATTTGCTCCATGGCTACCTCCTTTCAATGGGAATACACCTGCCCAGTTATTCTTTATGGACTGCTTCAATACTTCATTCGGGTCATCGCCAGCAACTCTATATTTCTCCAAATCTTCCAATAATAGCTTAACCGCCTTATCAGTAGGCGGCTTGCGTGCCTTCTTCCTCATCTCTAAAAAGTCTTCCCAAATCTCTTTATCAATAAAGTCTGGTAGTATAGTATTATTTAGTTTAGTTTCTTTTAGTTTAGTTTGTGGTGTTTTCGTAGGCTTTTTGGAGTTATTGTTGGCAGAAACCTCTGGTTCCTCTACAGAAACCCCCTTATTCTCAACATTTACTAAGAATCCTGGTCTTTGTGGTGGTCCCTTTTCAGTTCGATTATAGGCATCTGCTACCCCATCCACGAACTTCTGGCACCAGATAAAGCCATGAGCATAGAGTTCAGGGTCAATAGCATCGAGCAAAGCAAGTGTATCTAGTATTGCCTTAGCCTTTTCTGTATCATTTTGGTGGGTTTTTGCTAGCAGAAACTCCCAGTCAGCGGGTTTATTGAAGTCGTAATAGTGTCCCGGGGACCTACCGAGCAGTTGGAGGAGTTTGAACCAGAACGCATAGCCATCATTGCCGTACTTTGCCTGGATAATAGTCAGTGTCTTGCCATCGCTGGCGTCAGTATCGTGGGGGAAGTAATCCACTGTCTGTTTGTATGGTCTGGCCACTTTATTCTCCTGGCTCGTTTACTATACCCCTGACTGCTTGTCGTGTGAGTTTGAACCAGCGCCCGATCTGCGCCATGCTCTCACCTTCCCAGCGTGCTGGAAGTTATATTTCTTCTCCCCGAATGGTACGGGGATACAGCATAGGTGTTTGGCCTGGTAGAATTGAAGTTTTTGCTGAAGCGGTATCCAATCAAATTGGGGGCTTGCTTGACTTCGTGTTTGCCCTCGTTTATTATTAGAGAAATGGTCTGATGCCATTGCCTTGCTCCTCTACTTTGGGGAAACCCCAGCTTGCCTAGCTGGGGTTTTTTCATCTTTGGTCACTTGCCTGCTGGCGTGAGATTTAGGGGCTGAGGATCTTCGAGAAGTTTTTTCAAAGCATGGCGTGACACAAGTAAACGCCGGCCTAACCGAATAGTTGGAATCCTCCCATCTCGAGCAGCTTCATAGGCTAGGCTCCTGCTGATATTCAGGGCAGCGGCAGCTTCTTCAACCGTCATGGTTAGATTTTCGTGTTCCACTCTAGCACCTCCCAATAAGTAGTAATGTCGAGTAATATTTGGTCACCCTTGGTGTCCTTGACTTATGCCAGTACGTATGTTATACTGTGGCGTAGACCTTGTCAATGGCAAACGGCATATGGACAAAAAAAAGACCAATTGGTCGAAGACAAATATGGAGGTGCATTGTGAAAAGAGGAGAATTGGCACCTGAGGAACTGGACAAGGTGATAAAGTTAAAACGAGCCGGTACCAGCTGGTTAAAAATCCAGCATGAGACAGGGATTAACCGACGAACTGCGAAGCGGGCCTACGAAAAGTGGGAGCACAGCCAAACGCCTCAGGAACTCCAGAATGCTCGCAAAGAGGTGGCCGCAAAAGCATTCCTTGACCACTTGAAGTCACTCATCTCACTGGCCGGGTCCGTAGTGGTCAATCTGAGTGTGCCATCCTCGCCCGACTCGATGAACACTACTGAGCAGTTCTTTTCCGGGCTGTGGTATCAGGACCTCCTTCGGCGTTGGATCTACATGCCATCCGAAACTAGGGAGTATTATCTAATGTCCCAGGAGCACCAAAGGGATATGCAATTCAACTTCCTCGAGAACGAGTTGCTTTTTAAGTGCCTTCAGGACCACACTCGTGGTGAAGGGGTACCATGGGAAGCCCTAGAGGAATGGAAAAAGGCTCGGGACAACTGTGTCAAAAGTCTCCCCAAGCTTCGGAAGGAACTCAGCGTGGGGGTAAACAATTTTCTCAAGCAGGAACGAGAGACGAACTTCTTGCAGAGGATTAAGGAGGAGGAACGGACAGGGACACGGCACAACCCAGGCGACCAGATGGCGAGGGCAGTGCTTAACGCTGTATGGCAAGGTGTTGTCGAAGATAAGCTGGGTCAAGATTTGGTTCGGATGCCATCTCGCAGCGATGGTCAGGGCATAGTGAGAGTGAAAGATGAAACGTTCCTTATATTCAATGACGCGAGTCTAGCTGAAAAGGTAACCCACATATGCAATCAGGTGGTTAATAACTTGTCAAAAGGAGATATGGTTAAGCAGTTACACAGCGAAGTTCGTATAATGCAAAAGGCAACCGAGGAGCTCCGCCAGATGCTGAACCCGGTTAGGTTGACCCCTATGATACTTCGCACCCATTGTGACCTATGTCCTGCGTAACGTATACATTTTTAATAAAAGGAGGAGACATAATGAAAGGACATATTCGGCAACGGTCAAAAGGCTCATGGACTATCTGGGTAGACCTTGGGCGCGACCCAGAGACGGGGAAACGTAAGCAGCAAACCCTAACAGTCCATGGGGCCAAAAGAGATGCAGAAAGGGAGGTAAGGGACTTGCTACACTCGCTAGAAGCAGGTAGCTATACCAAGCCTAGTCGCATCACATTAGGTCAGTGGCTGGCACAATGGTGCCAAAGCTATGTTGCGATGCACTGCTCAATCCGGACGGCAGAGAGTTACCAGTCTGAGGTGCGGCGGCACATTATCCCCGCCTTGGGAACAATACCACTCACCCGGCTTCAGCCTCAGCACCTTGAGACTTATTACGCCCGTGCTCTTTCTCAGGGTCGCATTGATGGAAGGGGAGGGCTTTCGCCGCGAACTGTGCTGTATCATCATCGCATTCTCTCTGAGGCATTTAGCCACGCCGTCAAGATGGGGCTACTTGGCCGCAATGTAGTAGAGGCGGTAGACCCTCCAAGAGTGGAGCGGACCAATTGGGAAACCTTAGCTCCTGAAGATGTTCCCAAATTCCTAGAAGCTGCTCAAGAAACGTCTTACTATGAGCTGTTTAATACGGCGCTATATACTGGAATGCGATTAGGGGAGCTGCTAGGGTTACGCTGGCGTGATGTAGACCTTGATATGGCCTCCCTTTCTGTGGTTCAGGCGTTGTATAAGCGTTCCGGGGTTTGCAAGATGGTAGAGCCCAAGAGTTCTGGCAGCCGGCGCCGGATAGCACTGTCGCCCTCTCTGGCACTGTCACTGCGTCAGTATAAAGTCGACCAACAGGCACAAAGAATCTTCCTGGGGGAACCCTTGGCTGATAGCGATCTCGTATTCAGCCATCTTGACGGTAAGCCTCTTGACCCTGGTGTGGTCAGCCATACCTTTGCTAAAGTGCTTAGGAGAGCCGGGCTGCCTCATATCCGCTTTCACGACCTTAGGCACACTCATGCCACCCTCTTGCTAAAAGGTGGCGTACATCCTAAAATAGTAAGTGAAAGGTTGGGGCACGCTAACATTGGTATTACCCTTGACACTTATAGCCATGTCTTGCCTGGATTACAGGAGAGGGCCGCAGAGCGCTTCGACGAGATGCTCGAGCCGGGGGTGATTGCCGAGGATGTTAGCAAAATGTTAGCAAAAGAAACTGACCTAGGCACGGCGGGCCGCTAGCTCAAATGGAAGAGCAGCTGACTCTTAATCAGAAACTTGACCTGCTACCCTATTGTCCCAGATACGATTCGCTGATATCTGATTTGACAGCAGGTCTGATTTTGTATCTACACTGATACCCAGTGGTGTAG
>JAUXAV010000024.1 GCA_030619735.1 Candidatus Aenigmatarchaeota archaeon
ATCAATCATTCATTGTATCGTTCTGCTTCTGCAATACAGTCTGTCTTGCCTGCGACATCTGCTTCTGGTATTGGGCCATATGGTCCGAAAGATACTGCTCCCAGTTTTCAGTGTTCCATATCTCAATATGGTCTCTGACCCCAAGTAGGGTAACTTGGTCCTTTAAGCCGGCCCTCTTGCGTAAATTTTCGTTTAACATTAATTTTCCATGCCCATCCAGCTCCACCCTGTCTGTTAGGGCAAAGCTAATACGCTCAAACGCCACTGCCTCATCAGGCGCCTGTGCATTCGAGGCAGCTGCTAGAGTTATATTCTCAAAATACCTCTCAGGATAGAGGCAGAGTATGCCATTGGCCCCAAGCACAAGATATAAGCTGCTGTCCTGCTCATCCGTATCAATCTGGCTTCTAAACTTGTTTGGGACAAGAAGCCGGCCCTTATCGTCGAGATTGTGCTGATATTCGCCTGTTAGTACCAGCCCATTTAACCCCTGGTTTGAATACTCATTCATGCACTTATTCACCCCTTCACCTCAAGCAAATCCGACTTTGTTATTATCCCCTTTATCCTCCCTTTCTCCGAGACCAAGACAGCAGGATGAAAATCCAGAAGGGAGGGAAGAATATCTATGGAATCCCCTGCATCCACCACAGGAAAGGGCTTGTCCATTATTTCCCCTGTAGTGAACTGCTCAAGCCTCTTGTCCAGGTTCCTCATTATGGTGGCCTCCCTTATGGAGCCCACCTGGACATCCCCCTCAAAGATGGGAATCTGTGAAATGCCACGGTTGTGCATGAGCTCTATCGCCCTCTTCACCGGGTCCCCTGGCTTCAGGGAGACTATATCCCTCTTCATTATGTTCCTGCAGAGGGTCTTCCTCCCGCTTCCCTCTATCACTGAAAGAATCCTGTTCAGAGTGGAGAGCCTTGGGTCCACCTTCTCTGTCTCTATCTTGGCTATATGCGCCTGGGACACCCCGGCCAGTTCAGCCAGCCTGGTCTGGGACAATCCTGCTTCCTCCCTGAGCTGCTTTATCAGCCTTCCTGTCACAATCATTACCATATTATTCCTATTGGTTATAATATTATACAATTAGATATAAAAAGGTATATAAAGGCTTTTCCCCAAGGTTATTAAATTAAAATCTGAAGGAGTTGATGACATGGCAAGAAAACATTTCTTTACATCAGAATCAGTGACCCAGGGTCACCCGGACAAAACCTGCTAATAGTTTGTTAGTTGGTGTCCAAGGTATGTGACCAGATATCTGATGCTATATATGATGAGATGGTAAAACAGGACCCGGATTCTCATGCCGGGATAGAGTGCTTTGCAACCACAGGACTGGTTATAGTCGGCGGGGAGGCAAAGACAAAGTCATATGTGAACATCCAGAAGGTTGTCCGAAGGGTTTTGAAGAGGATAGGGTATGACAAGCCGGAATATGGCTTTTGCTACAAGGACATCGGGGTCATTTCAACTTTACATGAGCAGTCCCCGGATATAGTACAGGGTGTTGAAGAAGGAAAGGGAGAATTCAAGGGACAGGGTGCAGGAGACCAGGGAATGATGTTTGGATTTGCAACAAATGAGACAAAGTCATTCATGCCACTGCCAATAGATCTTGCACATAAACTGACCATGAAACTCACAGAGGTAAGGGTAAATGGAGAACTTCCATACCTAAGGCCTGACGGCAAATCCCAGGTCACAGTGGAATACGAGGATGGCAAGCCCAAAAGGGTGGATGCAGTGGTTATTGCAGCTCATCACTCAGCAGATGTGGACATGAAAAAGTTAAGGAACGAGATAAAGGAGAAGGTTATAAAACCAGTGGTTGGGGACCTTACAGATGAGAATACAAAGTATTTCATAAATGCAACAGGAAAATTTGTTCTCGGTGGTCCTCCAGCAGATACAGGATTAACCGGCAGAAAAATAATAGTGGACACCTACGGCGGCCACGGCTCCCATGGGGGAGGTGCCTTGTCAGGAAAGTGTGTGACAAAAGTGGACAGAAGCGGAACATACATGGCAAGATATATTGCAAAGAACATAGTGGCTGCAGGACTGGCAGACAAGTGTGAAATACAGATAGCGTATGTAATCGGTGTTTCACAGCCGGTTAGCATATTAATAGATACCTTTGGAACAAACAAGGTGCCGGAGGAAAAGATTGAGAAAGCTGTTAAGAAGGTGTTTGATTTCAGTCCAAAGGCCATAATAAAGCAGTTGAATCTAAAGAGACCAATATATGAGAAAACCGCTGCATACGGCCATTTCGGAAGGGACGACCCTGACTTCACCTGGGAAAAGACCAACAAGGTGAGGGACCTGAAAAGGGAGGCAGGAATCTAGAATGGCAGTGGCAGGCGCGTATCTTAATAAGGATGCAGTTATACCACATCCGCTCTTTGATTATGCGGCCGAGGACCTGGTAGAACAATACTTAAAACATTTTGGAATCTATCCAAAACCAGGTGATGATGAAGTAGAATACGACTTGTTTTTCTCTACAAAAGCAATTAATATAGGCCAATTTAACGTAAGACTTGAACTGGAAGAGCTTGATGACGGCAGGCTAACCGCCTTGGTAGTGAGGGGTAGAAAAATGGATTTTGGACCAGTGGACTATAGGAATTCTGCCGGGGATAATGGGTCAGACATAATCGCTGATTTATGGTAGATTCCGCCGATTCCCAGACTGTTTCTAAGTAATGATTTAAATATTTGCATTAATGAATACTCGGAGCTTTATGGAGGCATCTCATGCCCAAGGAGAAGGAGAAAATCCTGGTCCTTTCAGTGGACAGGGACAATGACATTGGAGAGAAGACGGATTTTTCAGGCCCCTTAATAGGCAGGGAGGAGGTTCTGGAGGCAGCCCAGGCCCTGGGCCTTGCAGACCCTGAAGATTCGGATTTCAATGCCATGTTCGAGGCGGTCAGGGTGCTGGGGGAGCTCGGGGAGAACTATGAGGCTGAGGTGGCGGTGGTAACAGGGGACAAGAGCGTGGGCATAAAGTCTGACAAGATAATTAGCGAGCAGCTGAAAAAGGTCCTGGACAGGTTCAGTGCATCAGGCGTGATACTAGTCACGGACGGCTCAGAGGACGAGCACATAATGCCCCTTATACAGTCCAGGGCCCCTATTATATCCGTAAAAAGGGTTATAGTTAAGCAGTCAGAACAGCTGGAATCCACTTATTACAAGATAAAGGACTTCCTGGGGGAGAGCCTGGAGAACCCGAAGATGGCAAGGCTGATATTCGGCCTGCCCGCTGTCATCCTCATACTTTTGGGGGTCTTCGGGACAGAGGGCATGAGGTTCGTGATAGGCATTTTAGGCCTCTATCTCCTGATAAAGGGCTTCAAGCTTGAGAAATACTTTGAAGGAGCCTTTGAGGAGCTCAGGACCTCCTTTACCAGGAGAAGGTTCGCGTTCTTCATGTATATAGTGGCAATAATATTCGGCATACTTGCGGCCTTCCGCGGCTACACAGCAATGCTTGAATACCTGGGCATAGGGCTTTTTGAATCCATATTCTCCTTCCTTGCGGCCTCCATATACATATTCTGGCTTGCAGGCTCGGTGGCCTGGGTGGGGAGAAACATAGGAAGGCCCAAGAGAAGGACGGGAAGGGTCACTGCTGTCCCGATATTCGGCCTTGCCATATCCATGGTGATATTCAGCGCATCCCAGCTGATAGTCATGCCCGATTACCCCTTCACCTACTTCATATTCGCAATAATAGTGGGATTTGCCCTGCTTTTCCTGGCGCTCTTTATTGAGAGGAAGGGTTAGAAACCCGGCACCAAATGCCAAATATAAGAAAAAGAGGCCAAATATAAAGCATGGGTTCCAGGAAGGCCATATCGCCAATAATAGCAATAGTAATCATCCTTCTGATAACAATAGCCATTGCAGGCGCAGGATACTCCTATATCTCCATCTACTGGACCTCAACAACCGGCCAGAACCTCGCATTTGTGGACGCCTACCCCACAGGCAATGAAGCCAACCTGATAGTCAGGAACACAGGAACACAGGACATAACCCTGGGCGATGTAAAGATTTTGGACTCCTCGGGCCAGGAAGTGATTGGAACCTGGACCACCCCTGACGGCCAGCCAATAACCCAGCTCGAGCCCGGAAAGCTTACCAAATTCAGCACAACCTGCACAGGCTTCTGTGAATACCGGGTATCAGTAGGAGGGGGAATAAGCATGCCCATTTCCGTGGAGACCGGGCCAGGGCCTCCTGCAGGGCTTTCAATAGGGTTTGAACCCCCAACACCCCCGGACGGTTGGTCCCAGTCCAATAATGATATCCTTGTGAATGTCTTTGCATCCGGCAATACCAATATCTCAACATTCATTGATTTTGATAATTCCCTTGTCGGATGGTGGAGGATGGATGATGTTAATGCAAGTGGAGACCCAACTGATTATATGAATAGGAATAATGGAAGCAAACAAGGAAATGCTAAGCAGACAGATGCTGGTTATCTTGGAAAAGGGTTTGAGTTTGATGGTGATGGGGATTATGTTGATTTGGGAACGTTATCCTTATTTAATCCTGCTTCAACTGATAACTTTACAATAGAAGCATGGATAAAAGTAGCAGGCTGGGCTGATTGGGCAAGGATAATAGATAGAAGAGGATATGGAGGATTAAATGGATTTATGTTTGCATTAGATAATAATCAAAACTTATGTTTGAACTGGGAAGATAGTTCCGGAGCTAATGATACAGGGAGATTCGGAAGCACAACTTCGGATATAAGCGATGGGGCTTGGCATCACGCAGTAGGAACTTATAATGCAGGAACATTTTCTTTGTATGTGGATGGAATACCTCAAACTGGATTTAATGCTGCTTGGCAGAATCAAACAGTATATACTGCGGGCGGTAAGGCATACGCGATGGCTATCGGTTATGGTAGAAATGATTCTACTAAGCGGTTGTATATAGGTTCCGCGGATGGTGTTGTTCAGGAGCTTACTTGGAATGGTACAGATTATGAGAATAGTACTATATTTACAGCTCCAGATCGTGTTAGGTCTGTTGTGATAGGTAAAGGCCGGAATGATAGTACTAATCGAGTATATGCTACAGATTATGACAATCATGTATTTGAACTTACTTGGAATGGTACTGTTTGGGAAAATTTGACTGTTAATCAAGGTACTGATGAATCCGAAAAAATGTATCATGTAGATATTGGGTATGGTAGAAATGACTCAACAAATAGAGTTTATACTACATCAACAGATGGTAATATATATGAGTACACTTGGAACGGAACTGGTTATGATCAGGTGATTATTACGAATTTTTCTGCTCCCACTCTTTTTGTAGAAGTGGGCAAGGGTAGAAATGATAGCACTTATAGGCTGTATACTGCCAATAACTTCGCGTATGACGTTGTAGAGCTTACTTGGAATGGTACTGGCTGGGAAAAATTTACTGTAGGAAATATTGGCAACCAAATTGATATTGCAGTAGTTGGTTTTGGTCGCGATGATAGTACCTATCGCGTTTATACTGGTGATTACAATTATAATGTAATTGAATACACCTGGAATGGTACTGGCTTTGATACGTTGACTGTTGGAGCTCTTAATGATAGTATTTGGCCTCTTATTATTGGTGATGCAAGGAATGACGGGACTAATCGAATTTATGCTGGCACTAACAATGGGATAAGTAATGGTGCTGTAGTTGAACTTACTTGGAATGGTACGACTTTTGTAAATAATACAGTTTACACGCATTATAGCATTGTGCGCTCATTAGCAATAGGAGATATAAGAGCCAGTCTTCAGAATCGGCTTTATAGTGGAGCTTATGATGGCAATGTTGTAGAACATACTAATGCACCTAATTGGACTGGTGGGAGTTCCACTTGGATTGGTGGAAGAGACACTGGAGCATTTGATAGGCAATTCAACGGCACAATCGATGACGTAATGATTTTCAACAGGAGCCTGTCAGCCGGGGAAATTACTGCCTTATACGCAGACCAGACAACCAGGTATTTAAGCCGCAATTTCACCTCTTTGGCTGTTGGGGACCATACATTCAGGGCGTATGCCCAGGATTTGGCTGGAAATGTAGGCGAAACCGGGGAGAGGACTGTAACGATAATATAGGAACATGAGCAAAAAAGCATCACAGTCAGTATGGTGGTTTGTTAATGAATAAATGACCGGATAGTCCCTCCCCCCTCCTGGCACTCTTCATTGAGAGGAAGGGTTAGAAATAGAAGCAGTCATACCTTTAGATTCATAGCGATAATGCCATGGTCCTTGTATTCTTCCTTTATTATTTGTGCAACTTTTTCTTTGCTTTCATTTGGTCCTGGTACCCATCTTTCAAAGGCGACAGGCAGAATCCTATCAGCAGTGGTCAGGGCATAGTGTTCGGCAGTCCCATCAGTTGCACGCCTGACGTATTCACTAACTCCAAAATCAAAATCATGCCTATCGTCTCCTGTCCCTCTTGCTGCCTTTTCCATCCGGTTGCATTCACAGATTGTTGCAATGACATTAAGCTTGAAAAGGCGGCATTTTGCTACCTGGTCTGTAAGCGAACCGCCTGTGGTGGTCACATCCTCCACTACAACGACCTTGTCACCCTCTTCCACTGGGCCCAGGAAGTGCGCATCCCTCTTGTCCCCATGACCAACCTTGGCGCCCTTCCTTGCCTGGACCTGCTTCCCTCCCAATATATAGTTCATTCTGTCAACAAGCTTATCCGTGCCCTGGGGCACACTCAGGAAGTAGTCGGGCATTATACCCTTTTCTTCTGCAAAGCCAAGCATAAACTCTGCCATTCTGTCAAGCGGCTCCTTGTAGTGAATGAGAATTCTCCCATTCCAATACCAGCCGGACTCCCTACCGGATTTAAGTGTTCTCTTTTCAGGAAAGAAACCTATTGCAATATCACCTGATTTAGGGTCTTTGTAATTAATTGCAAAATCATGGTAATTTCCCAAATCAAACCCCATATTACCCCTTCCTCATCTTGTAAACCCTCTCCAAGCCCGCCTTGGTGACATCCCTTATACTGGGGTCAAAGCCCTCAAGCTCTGCCATTACCCTGTCCAGTGGATACTCTCCGCTAGTATAATTCGCTCCGAGTGCCAGAAGGCCGCCCCTTTTGCAGGCTCTGGCCTTCTTTGCCATGTTTTCAGGCGTTTCCAAGCCGTCCTTTCCCTTGAAAATAAACCTTCCTATGCCCTCAACATCCGCATCAGCATAAAGGGCGCATCCTGGAAGGGCTCCCTGGGGGCCTATGCCTATTGAAACGATTAGTATTCTTTCCCCGTATATGTCTCGTCTTGCCTCGAAAATCTCGTCAGGCCTGTTTGCAGGCTCTATTGTTGCAGTGGACCTGACCTTTACAAGATGCTTTTTCTTATCCCCTATATCAACATTAACAATGTCCCTTTGCCCTAATGCATCCTTCCTCATAAGGTCTATGGCATCTGGTTTGAGATACTCGGCCTTTACCCCTGCATAGCCGGGGTGCGTCATATTGATAACATGAACAGTTCCCTTGCCTCCAAGCTCTTGTGCAGCCAATTGCATCGAACCGCTGACGTCCCTTCCTATCTGCGGCATGCAGTGCAGGGCTGAAAAGCCCAATCCGAGGAGTATTTTGGACGTCTGGTAATCTGTGTTGGGGATGTCCCTGATTTTTTCATCGTCCCAGATAACAGGGTCTATGCCTACAATCTCTCTGTAAATAGTTCTGGCTTCCTCAACAAATCTTGGCGCCCCTCCAAGCAGAAAGGTCAGAACAGCCTGCTCATTCAGTTTGTATCCAGCCACGTGCCCTGCAGTTGCCCTTACAACCTCCCTCATCTCATCCGTAAGCCTTGGCGCTTCCTTTAGCATCCTGTCAAGGCCCTCTCCGGCAACATGGGAAACATTCCTGTCCAGATTGACAACAAGGGGGGCTCCTGTAACTTCAAACACATCAACATATTCACCCACAAACGCCTCCCCTGCAACACCCTCAAAACTGGCCTTTATCCTTCCAAGGCGCTCCAAATGCTTTTCAGCAGCAGGCAGAAAAGACCCGTAATCCCCAGATTCTGTATCTTTCAGATATTCGAAAGCCATAATTTACCCCAAACCTTTGGATATTAATTGGCACAAAATAATTTAAGCTTATGCGGTGATTAGGGTCACACACTCTCCCTTGCAACGTCCCAGAAGAAGTTGAAATACTGCCTGAAATCATTAGCTACCTTCTCATTGTCTATCATAATGGTTATGGGTGTTTCCCCGGACCAGAGAAGGATTGCAACCTTGTTACCGTATATATTTATCGCGGTCTTGGAGTCAATCTTCCTTGGCATAAACCTGACCTCTGTGAATTCAAGCTTTGAAATCTTCTCAGCATAGGGGTCTGGGTAGTTGTAAATCAGCTTGTCCTTAACCCCCTTTTTAACCCTCCTCCTGTGCCATTGGTCTATGTATCTCCTTGAAAACCTCGAGGGGGTATGGGACCCTAGGACAAGGTTTTGTTTTGTTGTATTGAGTATCTCCTCAAAGACCACCCTCCTGCTTTCAGGCCCTCTGTAAATCTTGACATCCTGCTTTTCTCCTTCCCTCCCTGAATTCAGCTTGGAAATCATGGACTTTATCTCTTTCTCCCTTCTCTACAATAACCTCTTTTTCTCCTTTACCATGTTAAGAAGAAGATAGGGAGAGGAAACCTCAAAATATTTGACCCTGCCTTTGACCGCATGACCTATCAGGCCCTTCTTGGTCAGCCTTTCTATTGCATCATAGACATTCCTTCTGTGAACCCCGGATTCTTCTGTTATTGCACCAACTGATACAGAACCCAGCCTCAGGAGAGCAATATAAACCTTTGCCTCATTTCCTGAGAGCCCCAGACCTTCCAGAAGATTCGCATCCATAAACAACCCTCACTTTAGCTTTATAATTGGCAGAAAAACATTTAAGCGCTTCTTATGGGAAAATTTCGCAAAATCGACATTATTGTTAGACATTGTCTAATAAAACTCTTGTGTCGTGTTATTTTGAACAATTGTTCAATAAAAATCCTGCCTCATGGAATCCTCACTTTGTATTGCGTTTCCGCCTGACCCTTTCCTCCCCCATCCCCTTCCCCTCAGGTTCATCCAGGCAGCACCTGCCAGGGCCTCCAGACCTCCCGGGAACCCTCACTTTTGGCACGGAATTCCCTTAGCCAGACTTTCCGGTTATTTTTTAGCGATTATAAAATATATTTTATATTATATGCTTTAAAAAGATACTTTTCATTATGGTATAATTGAAAATATATAATAAAACAAATACTTTACAAAAACTATTTCCTGTCCTATAATCCGTAACATTTATATTACCTTAATACAAAAATCTAGCATAATGTTCGGAAGTGAGGGCAAGGCTTTCGCAAAAACGGACATAGGGTTTAGGGGATTGTGTATGGCCAAACAAAAACGGATAGTAGGGGACCTGTTCTTAAGGGAGAAGCCCGTTAAGATATTCACAGGCCTCCGCTCGGCCAGGGGCTCTGTTTATGCCACAATCCTCTCCAAGGAGGCTGACTGCACCTATTCCCATACCATAAAGATTCTCAACACCTTCAAGAAGCTGGGGCTTGTGAGGTTCAAGAAGACCGGCAGGATAAAGCAGGTCATGCTCACAAAGAACGGCAAGGACATCGCCCAGAACCTGGATGCAATAGTAAAGAAGCTGGATCAGGTAGAGGACGGAATCAGGGCAAAGGAAAAGGAGAAAAAAAGGAGGTAGAAAGGGCCTCAGACGGCTTGTTTCATCCTATATTAGCCGTCAACCCTTAACTCTCACGGGTAAAGGCCCGCAAAAACGGACATATGAAATACAACGAAAAGCAATGGAACAAATTCATGGACTCCCTGGATGCCATAATCTATGGAATGTGCGCAATCTATGGTCTTATCCTCATTGCCACCTATTTCACATTCGGCGGGGGATTGATTCCTCACTTTTTTGACCTTCTGATTATCGGGCTTCTCTTCCTGCTGCTCGGAATATACCCCTTTGCCAGGAAAAAGAGCAGGGAAAGGCTGAGGAAGAGAAAGAGGTTCTTCTGAAAATCAGTGCCTTCCGCAGCATTTCTTGTATTTATGCCCGCTCCCGCAGGGGCAGGGTTTACTTTTTGGTATATGCGGGCTTGCAGATGACATTGTTATTTGTGTTTTGGCTTTGGCAGCAGTCGGGACATACTTTTTTGTATAATCAGGCGATTCTATGCCAAAGAGTTTCATATACCTTTCCTGTATATTGTGTATATCCATGTTCTTTATGAGTGTCCTGATGTGTTCGTTTTTGTAAAGAAATCTAATCTTCCTTTTGAGCTCTGCTAATCCCTCCTCATGGGTGGCGGTCATTATAGGCTGTTCTTTGTTATGCAACAGCCTTCCGGTAATTATAATCTCATCAGTAGCCAGTTCGCATAACTCTTTAACCTCTTTCTTCCTTTCAGCAGTGAGTGAAGCCCCTTTCACGCACTCAAGGCTTTCGAAGAACTCTACTTCTTTCCCCAAAATCGGTACCAATTCCTCTGCATCTATAAAATTTGCTTCAGGGTAATGCCTGCATACAACATACTGGTGCGTATCATGGACTGTACACAACTTATTTTCAGAATCTACATATGGGCAGGGAATCTTGGACTTTGGCATAGGAGAGACCCAATTAGGTTCTTCCGGGTTAGGAAGAAGAACCCAGCCTTCACAAAGCTCATCATACGCCTCTGGTATTGTTAGGAACCTCCC
>JAUXAV010000028.1 GCA_030619735.1 Candidatus Aenigmatarchaeota archaeon
CAAAACCTTTATATACTAGTTAATTCATTATTAGCAATAGAGTATTGTTTACGAGGAAGTGCTTGTCCAGGATTCTGGGCATTTTGCTTTTTCTAGATGTACTATAAGACAAATATGAATCAATTTGAAGACTTTGGACTATGCGGAGAACTAACGACAGCCATAGGAAGACTTGGCTTTACCGAGCCAACCCAAATCCAGGAAGAGGCTATTCCTCCCATTATGCAGGGCAGGGATGTTATAGGAGAATCAGCAACCGGCTCAGGCAAGACCCTGGCCTTCGGCTGCGGCATCATACAGCAGGTAGTCCCCAACCAGGGGCTCCAGGCGCTAATACTGACCCCTACCAGGGAGCTTGCAGAACAGGTAAGGGGAGCAATTGAAGAGTTCTCATACCAGAAGCCGCTGAAGATTATCTCAGTTTATGGAGGGGTGTCAATCGACCCCCAGATTAATGGCTTGCGTTCAGCTGATGTGGCTGTGGCCACCCCAGGCAGACTGCTTGACCATCTTCAAAGAGGAACAATTGACACGTCACGAATTAAGCTTCTTGTTCTGGACGAGGCAGACCGCATGCTGGACATGGGATTCATAGAGGACGTTGAGCATATTATCCAATCTTGTCCAAACAAACGGCAGACCTTATTCTTCTCTGCAACAATTCCATCCTATATAAGACAATTAGCAGACCGGTATATGACTGAACCAATTGAAGTTTCAGCTGAAAAAATGGTTGACCCCGAGAAGCTCAAGCAGGTGTATTACGACGTTGAAAGGAACATTAAGCTGTCCCTGCTTGCCCATCTCCTCAGAAACGAGAAAAAGGGCCTGGTCATGGTGTTCTGCAACACCAGGAGAACCACTGACTTTGTTGTAAATAACCTCAGGGCAAACCGCATCAGGGCAACCGTAATCCACGGCGGCATGACCCAGAACAAAAGGGCCCTTAACATCAAGCTCTTCAACGACGGCAGGGCAGGTGTATTGGTATGCACTGATGTAGCGGCAAGGGGCCTGCATATTGACAATGTCTCCCACATCTACAATTATGATATCCCAAAGGAACCCAATGACTATGTGCACAGGATAGGCAGGACCGCCAGGGCAGGAGAAGAGGGAACGGTAATCAACCTGCTATGCAACTACGATTACGAGAGCTTCTCCAGGATAGTTAATGAGTACAGCACATTCTATATCGAAAAAATGGAAAGACCCTATGTGGAAAGGATAGTCGCCATCAGGGAATCGCCCCGCTTCAGGCAGGGCCAGCGCAATCAGCGCTACTCCAGAGGCAGGCGACCCTACCGCAGGTAATCAGGGCAATGTAATCCCTGCCTTCTTCCCGATGATTTTCTCATCAAACCTGTTGGCATTGGTCTCCAATACATAAAGCGCCTTCTCCCCTGGAGTGTACAGTTCACATGGCTCTTCTTCACAGGGCACTGCATGCAGGATATCAACAACATCCAAGCCGGAATCAATGAAAATCATGTCCAATGGTATGACCGTATTTTTCATCCAGAAGCTGTGGAAATCCTCTGCATCAAGAACAAAAAGCATTCCACAGTCATGGCACAGGCTCTCCCTGAACATCAGCCCCTTCTGCCGCTCACCCGGGGTCCTTGCGATTTCAACCGTTATCCTCTCCCCGTCAATATCCACATAGTAATTATCCGAATCCGTGCATCCACTGACCAGAATAATGAGCAGCACAAGAAGAATCAAATACCCTCTCATGCTTAGTATACACAAACAATACTTAAATGATATTTTTCCATAGCCCCGCCCGGAGCTGAGAACTCAGAGTGAAAGTAGGGGTTTTTATATTATACAATTAATTCTAGGTTATAAAAAGGTTTGGGTGAAGGGATATAATGTTATCTAGCATGGGATTTGTTTTCTGGGGAATATTTATTGCCGTTCTGGTTATATTGATATATATTTTTGCATCTTTATTTACAAGAGATGATATAAAAGGCGCTCTAATCAGAAATGAAGATATGTTTTTATGCTTTGCGTATATCATTTTCATGCTTGGTATTATCATCTTGAGCATTTATGTGGTGTTTGGTAGTGTAAATGCATTATTTATATATATGTTTCCTCTGATTATGTTTGTATCTGCGACAGTTTTCTTTTACACCAAGAAGGACCTGTTTTTTGGGTTCTGTATTATCATTGCATTATTATTATTGTTATTTTCCACATTTTCATTAGAACTTGTTGATAGAACAATAGGAATAGAATCAGGTGTTCATATACAAGAAGATAGTGGTATATCATTCAGTTATTTGGATTCGCAAATTCTCTTTATGAATGACGAAACATATCTACAATATGATATTGATTTTAATGCTAATAATTCGGAAGACGGGGTATTTTTCCATTTTTATGTTGATTCACCATTCAAGGACGCCACTTTTAGTGTGGTTTTAACTGGCGGTACACAACCTGTAGAGAGAGGTGGTAGATGGATTAGAGAAGCGATAACAATCTTTGATTTAACTTATGATAACAATTCACCGATTACAGGTATAGTAGAACTAGATAACACCACTAACTACAGAATAACTATACGTTCTCACTTTAGGCCGATTGCACCCAATGCCGTAGTGAGGGTTTATGTGGATGGGTATGAGCATAATCCAAATATGGGTATGAGTATGGAAGTGGGGTTTCCTATTATTACATATGAATGCATGGAACCATGTATTGAACCATATTCAAAAGAACTATTGGTAAAACCAAACTATAAGGATTTGACAAGATTTTCACGGAGAACTGATGTTCCGATGAATTACAATTTTATAGAACAATTTAATGCTAGTGAGATACATTTCAGTATAAGAACAATGTTTAGGTTACCTTCATTATTGAGGATGGTAGTTCTTTCAGTAATGGCAGGTGTGACTCTTTTCATTCTAACCATTTTGTTTAAGAGAAGAGATGAGAAGGTTAAAACTCCTTCTCATACTTCCGGCTGAGCCACCATTGGTTCTGCTTGCCGACCTTTCTGAATTTGACCTTGCCTTTTGCCTGCAATTTAAGCAACCAGACCTGAACAGTATTACATATTTAAGGGCTATTGTATTATTTTTATTATGGACCTGAATACATGTATTGAAACTGTGATCTCAGAATGCGTTTCATCGGGTTGTATGTTTTGGTCACTTATGGTAGTATTGGCTGGATTAGTTCTTCTCGTTTTAGCTTATTACATTCTGGTTTTTATTAAGAAGTCTTCCACTAAGAAGTCTTCCACTAAGAGGTCTTTCATTAAGAGATTTTCTATCAAGAAACATTATAAGATTGTATTTGCGGTTTTTCTTGGTTACATTTTTGCCCTCCCGTCCTTTTTCTTTTTTGATGTGATTCGTTTTGACATGATGTTGCAAATCGTGGCTTTGCCGATAATTTTAGGTGGTTTAATGGCGCTTTTTGGGAGAAAATACGAAAAGAAAGATGATGATAAAAATAAGGAGAAAAAAGAAGAGAGAAGGGGATTAGCAATAGATGATATGGGAGGAGAAGAACTTGGATGGGTTCTAATTGGTTCTGGAGTGTTCATGCTCCTTGCTGCTATTCTGGAACCACTTTTGACAATAGTATTAGGGAAATATATATTGTCTATGCATATTAATTTAATTGGGAGAACTGTATTCTATACAGCGATTGGGTTTTTCCTAACATGTATGATAAGGATAGGAATTGGTGGTAATGTAAGAGATTTCATTATACATTTTTTTAGTGAGACAGGGTAAAGGTTATTCAAAACTCCTTCTCATACTTCCGGCTGAGCCACCATTGATTCTGCCTGCCGACTTTTCTGAATTTGACCTTTTTGTTTTTTTCTGAAGAATTCAAAATATAGAGTAGTTAAAATGACGATTATTAATATCCAGAAAATGAGATCTATAAACATTTTGTTTATATCAAAGAATTGAGAGTAAAATGCGATCCAGCCTATTACAGGCAAGATGATTCCACCATAGTGTAGTTTTTTGTTTTTACGTTGAGTGCTTTTTTTTGTTTTACTCCAATATCGAATGAAAACCAGCCAAATTACCGGAATAATTGCTATTATAAAAGAGAATATTATTGTTAGAGGATTTCTTGTGAATTTTATTTGAGTTATTATGTTTGTAGTATATTGCGGGTGATGTAAAGATAATTTATTATTTAATTTGAATTTGTTATTTTCTAATGAGTTTAGCGAAACAAAATTGTTCTTGGTACAATCTGATATTGGTGGAGAATAAACATCAAATCCCCATCTATAAGTTGCTTCTATAAGTTCAGAAGGGAATCTCACCATTTCGGGACAATATGATATAAAAGAGTTTTCAACATCAATTACATAGTTTTTAGGTAAACTAAATTCAGAACCATGCTCAAGAATGAAATCAATGGGCCTTATATCAGGATTAAAGTATGATGCCAGATTAAGGGTATTTGATAAAGTATAGCACTCAAATGGGTATATTAAACTACAATCGGTTAATTTCATTTCCCTTTCTCCGAGCTCATCTTCAGTTTCACTATTTAATTTCTTTCTAGGAGCGGTTTCATGAAACAGTGGGTCATTTTCATCAAAAACAGATAATTGTCCATCAACAATTCTATAATAAACATCCGTTAGATTATATAAATTCGTCAATTTTAAATTATGCTCAATTTCATTTTCCTTTATAATAAGTTTGTCCTTTAAAATTACACTAAAGGAGGGTTTATCGAATAGTATAAATATAAATCTAAATAAGAAATCATCAGATTCAGTTTTTACATTTTTGGATATTGATAACATCAAGGGGGAGGTTTTATAGACATTAACAGAAAGGTTTTTATCATAATTGGGTAAACCAAAATAAGCTAAGTATTTTTCATCTTTTTGTGGATCCAAACCGTATGGAAATGTAATATCCATTTTAATTATAAAGTCGGTGGGTATTTGTTGAGAATTACCAAATGCTCTATATGCAAAGTCAAAATATGTCAAGTTGTTTTCTTTTTCAACAATATTATCTACTGTATAGTTTAAGTAGATTTTTAGTGATGAATTCTTTGTCCAAGATAAACTATCTATGGTAATATACAAGAACTTTGAATCTGATTCATGATTACTTATCGAACCTTGGTTTGAGGAAATTCCTTTTAATGAATGGTTTGTATGCAGTGCTATTGAAGTATCTACACTTTCAGCAGTTTTTTCATTCAACAAATTTAAGACTAATATCTGCTGGACTTCTGCGCTGAAGTTTTTTAGAATATTCACTTTAATATTGTTTTCAACTGAAACGTCATTATAAGCAGAAGAAACATTACTACTCAATAACACTACACATATGAAAGTACATATAAAATGGTATTTCATAATAAATAAAGGGATTTTTTGAACTTAAAGGTTTTTCAAATTAACCATGCAACTATCTAAGTCTGGATTCCATAGCCCCGCCCGGATTCGAACCGGGGTCGCCGGATATTCTCTCACTCAACCCTTTTGGAGCTTCCGCTTCCGCCAAAAGCGTTGACGGAAAACCCTTTCAAGGTCGTCGACATTTCAGGCAAGTGCCCAAAATCCAGCATCCTTGACCACTAGACTACGGGGCTATATCCCGATATTATTTTTTCCTTTAAATGTTTTAACACCAAGATTAATATATGCCTGAAATAGACCTTTCCGCTGACCTGGCGGGTTTAGGACTCGAATACTTCTGGATGAACGGCTCAGGCCCGCTTGCCATGCCCCCTGACTATGTCATGTTCTCAGGATACAGGACCGGCGCAGTAGTGGGCAAAACCATTGACATCAATGAAATCATGGGCAATGAGACCCCCAACATAATCCAGCTTGACCCAGACCATATTAACAATTCAATCGGACTCTCCGGCGCCGGGATATCCGGCAGGAAGGGAGAGTTTGTAGAATGCTATCCAAACATAAAGAAACCCTACATTGAATCCATAAAGCCCCAGGAGACCCCTGAGGCCACCCAGAAAATGATATATCTCCTTTGCGGCCTTTACAGAGCAGCAGAGCTGAACGCATCATGCCCCAATGTGGAGGGAGGGATGAGGGTGGGCCAGGACCCCGGACTGGCAGAGCAATACTCTTATGCGTGCAGGGAGGCCATGCCAGGTGGCAAACCCCTGATATTCAAGCTCACCCCGAATGCCAGGAACATAGGGGAGATAGCTCTGGCAGCTGTTAGGGGCGGGGCTGACATACTCTCCCTTGTGAATACCTTTGACGAAGTGGGCAAGGACTACTCCCAGCAGAGGCAGGCCCTGGGCAGGCCCCCTGGAGGGATATCAGGACGGGGCATAAAGGAAAAAGCTCTGGAGAAGGTGGGCGAGGTCTATCAGGCTGTTGGGGATAAAGTCCCGATAATAGGCATGGGCGGGATAGAGACTGTCAGGGATGCAGTGGAATTCCTGGAGAGGGGCGCGGACGCTGTTGCAATTTGCACCTACCTGTTCCTGGACCGGCCAATGGAGATTTCAAGCCAGTTCAACCCCAACGGGACCGTGAAGGGCTTCCTAAACGGCTTCAAAAGGGGCATGACCAGGGAATTCAGGAGACTGGGTGTCAGCTCTCCCAGGGAGCTGAAGGGAAGATATTTCAGGGAGGCGGTATGAGCAAGGAATACATGGAGAAATTCAAAATAGAGAAAATAAAGCAGGAATGCCCGGACACCAAGACCTTCATTCTTGACAAGGAACTGAAAGGCATCATAATGCCGGGCCAGTTTGTGATGGTGAACGTCACCAAGAACGGCGAAAAGATAGGGCAAAGGCCCTTCTCCCCCTCATACACCAGCCCTCTGGGCATAACAGTCAAGAGGAGGCTGACTGACACAGGCAAGCCGGGAAAGGTGACATCCTTCATGCTTGACAGGCTGGAGACGGACGACACCCTGGAAATCCAGGGCCCCAATGGCAACTCCTTCCTGGACTTCTACAACTCCGATAAGACCGCCTATTTGGTGGCAGGCGGATGCGGCGCTGCGCCGATGAGGTACTTTGCCAAATACCTGGGCAATAACTTCGTCGGCGAGGTTCTTGTCTTCCTGGGCGCCCCTGCAAAGAATCAGGTGCTTTTCAAGAAGGATTTTGAAATATCTTTTGGAGATTACAGCGTCTTTGAGGGGATTGACGAGCCAGGCAAGCCAGGCAAAATCCTGGAGGTCTTAAAAGAGAAGGGAATAAAAGAGGGCTCCCAGGTCTTTGTATGCGGACCCAGGCCCCTCCTGAAGGCAGCGGCCGAGCTGGCCTCCCAATATATTCCTGATACAGACATAATTCTCTCCACAGAGGAAATTATGAAATGCGGCCGCGGCCTCTGCGGCTCCTGCGGGATAGGCGGCTACAGGGCCTGCCAGGACGGCCCCAGCTTCACCTATGAAACCCTCCTAAAGAAAACAAAATTCTTTGAATATAAGAGGCTAAAGAGCGGCAGAAGGGTCCCTATTTGATCCTCAGCGCCCTCATGCCCTTCTGGGTTATCACATAGGAGGTCTTTCCCAGGGGCTCTATTATGTTCAGGAAGCCCTCCTCCCGGAGCCTGTTGAGCACGGATTCAGCCCCGTCCAGCTCCTCCCTTTCCATTGCCTTGAGCAATTCCGGCACTGATACCAGGAGCTGCCTGTTCACTATCTCCAGAATTTTCTTATCCATCTCCGTGAGCCTTGTGGGGATATGCGAACACACGAATTCCCTTCCCTGATTGACCCATCTCTCCATCATACCACCCTAATAAACAAGCTTCTCCTTAATCTCCCTCATCTTGTCCTTTCCCCGGATGGTTTCCACTATCTTCAGCGAAAACTCCATTGCGGTCCCGGGGCCCTGTGCGGTTATTATATTATCGTCCTGTATGACCCTTTTCCCCTTGGGCCTGGGTATCTCCCTCTCCATGCCGGGGCATATGGTGGCCGCCCTGTCCTCCAGTATGCCTGCCTTGGCCAGTATGGATGGCGCGGCGCATATCGCGCCTATAAGCTTCTTGTCCAGGTTGAACTTCACCACCATCTCCATTATCTTCTGCGACCTTCCCAGGTTTATATACCCTGGGTTTCCCCCAACCAGTATCAGGGCGTCAAACTTTGAGGGGTCTATCTGGTCAAGCCTCCTGTCCGCCGTGACCTGCACCCCCCTGGAGCCCTTTACCTGGCTCCCTGGCAGCCCTGCAGTAACAACAGTCATCCCTGCCCTTCTCAATACATCTATCACTGTCACAGCCTCTATCTCCTCAAATCCGTTTGCAAGCGGTACCAGTATCTCCATACAATCTTTACCCTGAAAGCGCCCTGGCAATCTCCTGCCCGAACCCCTTTGCAGCATTAGGCCCATTCCCTGTTATAATCCTTCCGTCCCTGGTGACATCCTCTCCTGTGTATTCCGCTCCCTTGCCCTCCAGGTTGCCCTGCTCAGAGGAGAAAGCAGTTGCCTTCTTTCCCTTGAGAATCCCCGCATTCGCCAGTATGCTGGGGGCAATACATATGGCGGCAACAATCTTCCCAGCCTCAAAGGCGGACTTTGCCAGCTCTAGGGCCTTTTCATCATTAAAATAGGCGGCAGAGCCTGTTCCCCCGACAAACACCACGGCATCATAGTCCCCTGCGCTGGCATCACCAAGCTTTATGTCAGGTGTTGCCTTCCCCCCGAGCATCCCTGTTATCTCCCCTGAAGCAGAAGAAGCAGTGGCAACAGAGGCGCCCTCACCCTCCAGTTCAGCCTTGGTGTCAAAATACTCCTCATCCCTGAAATTCCCAGGCGCTATCACGAGCAGAACTTTCTTTCCCTCAAGACTCATACCCCAACCCCAGCTTATTATTAACTAATTCAATTAAGATTTAAATACTTGAATGACTTAAATTAAACAATTCATATTAGGAGGAAATAATATGCCGGTAATCGGTCTTTCTTTCAATGCAATAGAGGCAAAAAGGAGCAAGGAAGTAGTGAAGGCAGAGATAAAGGTGAACTCAACACCCACGGTGAAGGCTGTAAAGGAGATGAACGTCCCCACTCTGGGAGGCAAGAAGGCGCTTAACTTTGAGTTTGAGTTCCTTACAAAGTACGACCCAGAGGTTGCGGAGATAAAGATGGGCGGGAACATTATCTACCTTTCAGACAAGAACGCAGCAATACTGAAGCAATGGAAAAAGGAAAAGAAGATACCAGAGGATGTTTCCATAGAGATACTCAACCATCTTTTCAGGCGCTGCCTGATTAGGGTGGCAAACATAGCGGACGACCTCCAGCTTCCGCCGCCGCTTCCCATGCCAAGGGTAACCCCGAAGCAGTAGTCCTGTTTTGCTTATCCCAGGGCAAGCCCCAGAATCAGTATAAGCGCAACTATAATCCCGGCTATAAACAGGAATATAACCCCCTTGCCCGCACTGAAAACGAATTTTCCCAGGAAGAAGACAACAACAGCAATAATTATAACAGACAATATCAGGACCCCCACCCCGCCAATCGCGCTAATGAAGCCCAGGGAGCCCAGGAGGTTCAGGAACATCCCCATAAGGGCGTTTATTGCATTGACAGTGCTGTTCATTAGAAATTTTATCATCTCAATTATAATCACCAAAGGCGATTCCATTACCATAAAATTCCCCTTATCTCCCTGAAGAGCTTCCCTATATTCCTGAGGCTTTCCCTTCTCTCCTCCTTTACCAGTTCGTGCCTGCTCAAACCGCAGATATCCATGCCCAGGATTTCATTCCCCTCTGAGACCCTCCTCAGGAGCCAGACTAAATCCCTTACCCTCAGGCATCCGGGGTCAAAATCCGTTGCTATCCCCTCCCGGGCATTCAGCACGTCCAGGTCCAGGCTTATATACAC
Source organism: Candidatus Aenigmatarchaeota archaeon (assembly GCA_030619735.1). Classification (GTDB taxonomy): domain Archaea; phylum Aenigmatarchaeota; class Aenigmatarchaeia; order QMZP01; family JAUXAV01; genus JAUXAV01. The sequence continues at coordinate 9,850 of JAUXAV010000028.1, forward strand.
TTTCTTTCCCTGGAGCAGATTCCCTATATCCCTGAAGCCCCTGAACCGGGCCAGCAGCCTGGGCGGCTCCA
>JAUXAV010000335.1 GCA_030619735.1 Candidatus Aenigmatarchaeota archaeon
GGGCTATGTAAAGAGTCTATCGCATTTTCCCGAACGTCATCGATGGTAATGGCTAGACTTAAACACTTATCGGATATTGTCATGCTAGTCACCTCCTTCGCCTTGCTGTAGTTGTATTTCGTCAGTCACTCCATTACCCAAAGGCATTATAAACAAAACAGGCAGCCATATCAAGACTGCCCGTTTCGCTTTTTCAATTGTCAGATGCCGCTAGGCGAGCTATTTTCCGTGCTTTTCGGCAACGCAAACCGCAGTCGCCGGTACCAGCCTACCCTTGTGGATTAGGGTGCCAGTCCTGCCAGCGCACTCACCCTTCTTGATGAGGTAACCCTTCAGGTGAGCGGGAACTGTTCCCTTGGGGAAGCTGGCTCTCTTGACTACCACGATGTCGGGGTTGAAGGGTGTGCGGCTGATGGACATCTCACGGCTTGCCATAAGCTGAGCTAGATTAGCGTAGATTCCTGCCACTTCGACCTCCTTTCTCAGTATTTGCGTCCCAAAAGCAAAAGGGACTGACTTTAACTGTCAGCCCCCCTTTTAAGCCTTATGATAATGGCTTCAGGCGACTTTACGCCATCGCACTCAATAAAACACTACCACAGGGGGGGAAGTTTGTCAAGTCGCTTGATGGAAGGATATTATCAGGTTTCCTCTCCCTTCAATTTTCCCGAGATGCTTTCTACCGCTTTGTCAAAATCATCTTGGTTAAAACTGGGGGAAACCTGCTCAATATGTATCCCGGTAGGGACTTTTCTACCCCTCACTTCTGTAGTACCGACCTTGACATATACCCAGCCCTCCTTCGCTCCTTTCAGCAGGGCAGGATAATCAGCTAAGACTTCAGGGGGGACTGGCTTACCTTCGGAAATAGCCCTTTCAACCGCTCTCTTGTGGGAACGATATGTTTCACCATACCCAGCCTTGACCCAAGCGGGCCTCGCCCCTTTTTCTAGTGCATATTGTTCCAGGGTCATCTCCCACAGCTCTTTGGCACCGGGGTTGCTCCAGTAATCTGGCCCTCTTTTCTCCCACATTTCCTTTACTTTTTCAACCAGGGGACGCTGAAA
>JAUXAV010000186.1 GCA_030619735.1 Candidatus Aenigmatarchaeota archaeon
AAGGGACAAGCTCAATAAGCAGGGGATTCCCCCGGGGAAAATGGAGGGGTTCATCAGGCTGAACGTCCTGGCAAACGGCAGGAGCATAAACAGGAGCATCAGGGAGTTCCTGAAAACCCAACAAACAAGGGAGGCCAGCCCGGAGCGCTGAATTCTTTTGGATTTATTATTAGGCATATGTCCATAAAGGCTCCCAAAACGCGTCATATTTTTATTGAACGATTGTTCAACACAAGATACCAGGACAAATTAAGACAGATGTCATGTTTATTTTAAGACAAATGTCATAAAAACTTTATAAAGACAAACGTCATATATTTATATGACAGGTGTCTGAACATGAAAATGGAAAAGCATGTAGAGGCCCTAAAGGAAACAGAGGATGAAATAAACTCCTCCCTGAAAGACCCGGACGGGCTGATAAAGCATCAGAGGAGGCTCGCCTTTATGGTTTCCATGGGGATAGCGGAGCTTGTTGAAATCTACTTCCACAAGCTGAAGATAATGAAAGAGGGCTCCAGAATAAAGCACGACTGGTTCAAGAAAAAGTCCATAAAGGAAACCCTTTCAAAGCAGATTGTAAAGCCAATAGATACAGTAAAAAGCATTGACAAAATACTTTCAATTTCCAAAAGCATAGAAGAGAACAGGAACAACCTGGCTTACTCTTCTCCTGTTGAAGAGGATGCTATCCTGAAGGAGGAGATAAACCAGTATTTTGAAGTCAAAAGAATTATCGAGAAAGAGGCAGGTAATTTGAATGTATAGGGAAGAGGAACAAAACAGGCGAAAGGCATACGCAATATCATTTGCTTCCTTTCTTGTAAGGAACCTGACAGGCATCTCAAGGATAAACAGAATAGTCCTCTACGGCTCAGTTGCAAAATCCATATCAACAAAAGAAAGCGATATAGACATATTCATAGATGTTGAAAAGGATACAAAGGGCTTGAATGAAAATATCAACAATATACTTGAAAAATTCTATACAAGCAAGGAAGCCATAATATTCAAGCTGATTGGCATAGAAAATGACATAAAGCTGAAGATAGGGAGGCTTGATGACTGGGAGGAACTGAAAAGGAGCATAATGTCAGACGGCTTTGTCTTATGGGGGAGGTTTGAGGCCGGAAGGCCCAAAAAGACAGGACACAAAATAATATTCTACTGGAGCGGGATAGCAAAAAACAGGGGAGCATTCCTGAACAAAATCTATGGGTATAAGACCGGCGGCAGGGTTTACGAGGGGCTTCTTTCACAGGTGAACGGCATAAAGCTGGGAAAGAGCTGCATCATGGTTCCGGTAAAATATAAGGACAGGCTCATAGAGCTGATAAAGAAGTACAGGGTTGAAGCAAAGGCCATAGAGGTTTTTGCCTAGTTGCATCTTTTTCTAAAACCCAGTATAAAGCATGCCCCGAATGAAGATAATCCCGGGCGCGAGCGCCAGGGAGGCCAGCCCGGAGCGCTGAATTATAATAACCCAATACCAAATAACAGGTATGTCAATTAAACTTCCAAACCCCGAAAAACTGACCCCAGGCCAGAAAAGCTTATGGAGAACCTTCCTCTTTCTGATAAGGCTCCTTATCCTTTCCATCCCCCTTTATATGATAATCTCCCTTCCGGGCCTTCTCCTCCCCCTGCAGTCCCTGGTCACCCATAATTCAGTTTCCCTTCTCTCCCTTTCCTATCCAGTAAGCTATGAGAACGTCCTTATAGAAATCCAGAGCCCTGGCAATGAATTCCAGTTCCTGGTTTCAGAGGACTGCACGGGCTGGAAGAGCATGCTATTCCTTTTTGCCCTGATATTCGCAACCCTCGGGGTCTCCCTCAGGAAGCGCCTTCTCGGCCTAGTGATAGGAATACCCGTAATATACCTGGGCAACCTGCTCAGGATTCTACTCATAGTCCTTATCCAGCAGAACTGGGGAACCCCTGCAGCAGAATTATTCCATGTCTATTTCTGGAGCCTGGGCCTTATAGCCCTGGTACTCCTGGCATGGGGTCTCTGGCTCTGGAGGGTTGGGAGAATATCTTTCACCAAAAAGTGAAAGATTTATAAAAGGGCCAATTCCAATAATAAAACTGGAAGCCAAGCTCAGGCCCTGAAATCCCATTCCAATTAACCTACACAAAACCGGCCAACTGCAAAGCCATAAAATCAGGGAGAGATATCCCGGCAGATTTTTTTGCTCTTTCCCCTGTTATCTTACATACTATTTATATAGTTAACCCATACAATAATTAATTAAGGGTTTGCCAGGGGTTTTAGAGCAAAACTA
>JAUXAV010000198.1 GCA_030619735.1 Candidatus Aenigmatarchaeota archaeon
GTGCTAGTCTCCTCATTCCAGCTCACTAGTCCCACCAACACACTCTGTCTGGCTAGTGAGCTGAGTCAGGAGATTAACCACCAATGATGCTCGAACCGTTTAGGATAAGCAAGAGAACGATTAAGCCAATGGTGATAACCAGGTCTCGCTTAAACCCTTTGTAGGTATGGAACCTCATTTTTCACCTCCTTTAGACTTCTCAATGCACCTTGCACATATCTTTCTGCTTCCCTGCTTGCCACATTTCTCCCCAGCCTTAATCTCCCCACCACACTCATCACAATACCAAGTCCGAGGAGCAGTAACTACCCTAACTACCACTTTATCTCTCATCTTATAACCTCACTAGGGTATGCTAACGGTTGCTAGCATACCCTATGAACCTACAAGCCCTAGATACCATACTAGGGCATTAGCCGTGATGCCTTTGCCCTTGTATAGTGCCTATCTGCCCCAAGAACCGGTCACTTTTTGGCTTCCGCCGCAGCCACCTTGTTTGCCGCATCTACCTCCGCCTTGACTCTCGCTGCCTCCACCGCCTCCACCTTGGTCTTCTCTTCCTCCGAAGCCTCTATGAACCTCTCCGGGAATTTTGCCTGTAGCTTGTACCAGGCAAAGTGGTCGAGTGGGTCAGTGTCAGCCTCGCCGGCGAGTGCCTTACCGACAGCGCTCTTAGAGATGTAAACTACACCTGTCTGGGTGTCCTTGATGGCGACTCGCCCTCTCTTACCCCCAAACAACCCCGTAGCCTTCTTGACTGTCGTTTTCTCAACCTTGTCAATGCGTTTGGATTGCTCCTCTACCACGTCAATCAGGCTGAGAACGGTCTCCTCCAGTTGGTCGATTTTGGTCTTGGGCTTTCCTGTCTCTTTTGGTGTTACCATTGATATCCTCTCTTTAATTCATATTTTGAGACAGATAAGCTAAATCTATTCTGTTTTTAAGGTTCGTTGATAAATCTATTTTATTTATCGTATAAATTATAACACAAAATGATGAAATCGTAAATAAAATAGTTAATTTGTTTAAAAAGTAATTACTTTTATTAGAAAAAGGATTATAAGAATATATTACCATAACTACTAAGAATTCTTGAGGTTTCTAAGCTCTTCATAATAGGATGCAAGTATATAACCACTACCGGGCGGTGTCTTTTTGGGGAACCGAGAGCCTGAGGTCACCTCCTGCTTTGGGAGGGCTACCAAGGCTCGAAGAACGATCTCGGCCTCTTTCTTCTTGACTACAAGATATGGGTATAGGTCAAGCAGCAACCGCTCTGCTTCAGCGTGGTCAAAGTCCACTCGGTAGGAGTCGTGGTTAGCTGTCCTGCCATACCGTTCTACCCACTCCTTTACAGTTCTTACCCTAACTCTGCCTCCCCAATTCCTGTGGAAGAAGCTGATGGCCTCTCTGTTTGTGTTCGCAATTGTGACAACTATAGCATAACTCGTGGAGGTATGCGAGATCAGTGCACTTCCCTCCCCATCGAAGAGACCTGCTGCCCAGGCTACCGTGGACTCATTCATCCAACGAGCTCCCTTAAGCTAACTATTGCCCTCCGCAGGTCCCCATCCATAAGAGCCTCGGTCAGGGCAGTAATAGACTTGAATTGGGGTTCAAGCCTTCTTATCACCCGGACATTGTTTATCGCTCTCGCGTCGTCTAGAGCATCACCTATTTCCATTACCCAGTCACTGACCAGCATTGACAGTCTATCTATCTCTGCCGCAACTTCAGGTTCTGCAGGGCCGATGGCCTCCATTGTTTCTAAGTGTGTTAAGAGTGTCTTGAATCGAGCCATAGTTGGTCTTGGCATCCACTTATAAGGAACGAAGACTTCAGGCACTTCCACAGGTGGCCTTACAACGGGCGGTTTGGGTGGTGGCACATACGGTGGCGCATACTCAACCTTTTCTGGTGCTGGCCACTTATCAATCCAAGCTCGACATAGATTTGTCCAGGAACGCTCATCTTCTCGGCCGATAACGGTAAGCTTGAATATCCTGCGGTTGCTAATGACGGCTTCAGCACCATCTGGTTTCCTTACACTGTAGAGGGGACCACCAGGTGGGGGAAAGAGCATGGGCTCCTCGCGCACCAGTTCAACGAGATTGAGGAGTTGGGCGAAC
>JAUXAV010000331.1 GCA_030619735.1 Candidatus Aenigmatarchaeota archaeon
GCCTACCCGCAGGTGCTTAGCAGTGGTTTCATTCTTATCAACGCCCATCCAAGTAGCAACGCCGGTCTGCATTGCATGAAGAGCTCTTTCGTATCTATCTTTATCAGTCATCTTCACCTCCTCTCCCAAGGTTCCTGCCAGAGTACCCCTAGTGCCTTATAGATAGATTCCTCGCTATCGCCGGCGACCCTTTGCCCGTGCTCGTTAAACAGACCATCGCCATTGGCAGCCAGGTGCCACCCCCTCTTCTTGGCCAGGGTGCACAGGCGAATATTATTCTCCTTTGACCCGGTGCGAATGAGGAGGAGGGTTGCCCAGGTTTCAGCGGTCGCAAAATATAGGTCTACCTGAACGCCCTTATAGTTAACTCGCTTGAGCTTATCGCCACTCATCACCGGTGGTCCTAAATCCCTAAACTGCTGCGATAGATTCCAGAGGTCAGAGGGTATCAGGACAATATCAACGTCTTTGACCCAGGGCTTCCGCCGACGGATACTGCCGACTGCCTCAATACGCTGACAGTAAGGTGCGAGCCTTGCAATGACTTCATCAGCTATGGCCTTAGCCTCTTCTAGTTTCATGATTCTTTCCTTTCGGTGGTATCTCCCTTCCCCACTTGTCATAGCCACTAGGCGGGAAAGTACACCCCCCATTCCTCCGCCAGTAGCAGAGGGGAAGGCATATCGGCAGCCTGAGGGTGCAGTTTTTAACCGCTGTAGCTTGAGTTGCCCTCGCTCTCACCACTCCTTCCTTTTCTTGCCTCTCTTCGGTCTCCAAACAAGTCCTCCTGGACACCTTCTACCGGGCAGCCAGCACAACCAACTTCATCAACGACTTCACTCAAAGGCTTTCTATCACCGCACTGGACACAGACAACCATCATCGGCTTACTGCTCCTTCTATCCCACTCCCAGACGTGTTTAGCCATATCTTGGCTCGCTCAGCCCTCCCCGCTGAGAGCATCTTCAATTTTCCTGCCATATTTTGCCTCCAGCTTGCGGTCAATCCTGTCAAAGAGCTTTTCCCTTTCCTTTCCGGTCAGGTCCCGCCCCAATTTTTTCTGTTCCTTTCTGTATTCGATAC
>JAUXAV010000203.1 GCA_030619735.1 Candidatus Aenigmatarchaeota archaeon
GATTATGAAAACATAAATTGCAACACCTATCAGGATTTTCCACATCCTTCCGAAAGTGGCGAATCTGTTCGCTATGATATATACCAGGAGTATGATGAATATGCTGGGAAAGAAAACCGTGTAAAGGAACTGGTCCAGGGGGGCAGAATACTGGCTGGCCAGGTTCTCCACCCTCAGTACCTCAAAGAGCATCTGCAGGAAGTCGGCCATATATAATTAATTGGTCCGGCAGGTTTAAATTTTGATTGGGCTAAGCGGCTTGGGCGTAGAGCTCGCCTATTGATGGCAAATCATATGCTGCGTTAGTTATTTCACTCAGTGTTACATACTGGCTGCTTATGAATGTATCAAGCCTTATTTTTGGGGCATCCTTTCCAAATTTTGACTGCACCCAGTTGTTAAATGCCTTTATTGGCTTTTCTATATAGGGGTCGAAAAGCAATTTATCAAAGGCTGTGTATACCGCAGTCTGTGCAATATGAAAAAAAGACAATTCAGGGTCAAATCCCCTTGGGTCAAATTTTTCAAAGAACGATCTGGGAGCTGTCTGTATATCGACTGCTTCAATGTTTGAAGTTGTCCCAGTGGCAGGATCGGTATATGTTCCCAAATGCCTCCTATGGCCACGCCTGACATAATATCTAAGTGCATCAGTCATGAATTCCTGGACCAGAACTGATTTGTCCTCAGCATCCATGAAATCATCATTTGTTAGTCTTGCAGCTGAACCGTATGCAGCAAAATCCTCATCAAATTCCCTCTCTGTAGGCGGAACCCTCAAAGCTTTTCCTGTTCCCCGATATGTCCCACGCGCATCAAAAACCATGTCGCTTGCCTGCATGGGTGTTTCTCCCTTGTCTGGATTGTAATTCCTAAAAAACCATATTTTGCCATCCTTTAACACAAGTTCTTTAATCTTATGCCCTTCAATAGGTCCTCCATTGTAACCAAATCCAAAAATGTCTGTAGCAAGATTGGTTATCGGATTCATTCGTAATGTAAATTGCATATACTGGCTAAACAATTTCTGGAATCCATCATACAATCTTTCTCCGACTCTAGCTAAGTCTACCATATCTCATCACCTCTTAGGCGGCCACCTTAGCTTTATATCGGGACGTATCTACTAATCCGAAATGGTAGAGGGCTGCTTCCAGCAGGCCGGTAGCACCCTTGTTTGTATAATGCTCTACACCAGGGTCCTTGTGCATAAGGACTGCAATATCACCATTTCCCAGGTCATATGCTCTGACGTGCTCCCTCTCTGCCATTGGAACCCTATTGCCTATGCTTTTCTTGTAGAGGCTTTCGATTCCCATGCCCTTGAAGAGTATGCTGGCAGCCTTTCCCTTGAAGCTGTCTCCAAAAAGCCTCTGGGCATAGTCAGTGGTGTCCCTGGACATTGTGAGGGTAGCATCCCTTCTTCCTGAAAAGAAACCATCCATACCAGATATGTCCGAAAAACCTGTTTCGCTCAGGTAGCTTTTTACAGATTTTATATCTGTTCCCTCGAATACCGTGACTTCTAAAGATTTGCAGAATAATAAATCGTTATCGTAGACAGTAACCTTATCTCCATATTTTGCCATGAATTCTCTGACTGGAATCTTTTTTCCGTTCATTTTATCACCTTAAGCGGCCCTCCTGAAGGCCCTGACATAAGATTTCTCTGAAGCCCTGCCGCTGGCATAGTCCTCTATGTACCTGGTGGCGCTGTTGCGTCCCCTGTATCCAATACTACGAAGAGCCCTATAGGTCCTATTCATGAAATCGCGATATGTGCTGTTCTTTATAGTGGTACGCTTGCCTGAAATTTCATCGCTTGCAGCGCAGGTAAGCCCCTCGTTCTGCTTAACAGAAAGGTAATCTGCAAGTCCTGTGTTGTCCAGTATCCTGTGAACCTTCTCATGAATCATTGTGCCGACTGCACTCTCGCTGTCGCTAAGCTTGTTGAGGATTCCGTTGAGGTATTCCCGCATGTTCTCGCCGAACCTGCCGGGTATCCTTCTGGCAGCTTTCAGGCCTGACTTGTAGAGGCTTCTCAGTGTCTTGTTCTTCCTTGTGCCGTATATTGCACCTTCGTCAAGGGCTGCTGCGTTATTGTGCGGGGAATAGAA
>JAUXAV010000060.1 GCA_030619735.1 Candidatus Aenigmatarchaeota archaeon
CTCCTGAAGGTAAAGGAGAGGTTTGAAAAGGAGAAGCCCCTCCAGGGCCTCACAGTAGGGCTGGCCCTCCATGTCACAAAGGAGACCGCTGTCCTGGTAAAGACCCTGGTTGCAGGGGGGGCAAAGGTCGCTATAACAGGATGCAACCCCCTGAGCACCCAGGATGACGTGGCTGCCGCTTTAGCAGAGGAAGAGGGGGTTGAGGTCTTCGGCTGGAAGGGCGAGACCAAGGATGAATACTACTGGTGCCTCAACGAGGTGATAAAGTCCAAGCCTGACATAACAATAGACGATGGCTGCGATCTGGTTTATGAAATCCATTCCAAGCACCCGGAGCTCATAAAGGACATAACAGGGGGCTGCGAGGAGACCACCACAGGGGTGATAAGGCTCAGGGCAATGGAAAGGGACAAGGCACTGAAATACCCCATAATAGCCGTGAACGAGTCCAGGACCAAGCACCTGATGGACAACATAAAGGGAACAGGCCAGTCCAGCATCGACGGAATACTCAGGGCGACCAATGTCCTGATAGCAGGAAAGAATTTCGTTGTCTGTGGCTATGGGGACTGCGGAAAGGGCGTTGCCAAGAGGGCAAAGGGAATGGACGCTAATGTCATTGTTACAGAAGTGGATCCATTCAGGGCACTCCAGGCCGTAATGGACGGCTTCAGGGTGATGCTCCTCAAGGAGGCGGTAAAGATAGGCGATATATTCATGACAGTCACAGGGAACAAGCACGTTATATCCCTGGACCACATGAGGGCAATGAAGAACGGAGCCATTCTCTGCAACTCAGGCCACTTCAACGTGGAGATAGACCTGGACGGCCTGAAGAAGGAGGCAGGCGCCCACAGGACCATAAGGCCTTTAATGGATGAATACACCCTGAACGGGAAGAAGATTTTCGTGCTGGGTGAGGGAAGGCTGGTGAACCTGGCCTGCGCAGAGGGGCATCCCTCTGACATAATGGCCATGAGCTTTATTGACCAGGCCTTTGCCTGCGAATACCTGGTTAAGAATAAAGGGAAGCTTAAGCCAGGCATCCATGTCCTGCCGGACGAGATGGACCAGGAAGTGGCAAGGCTCCAGCTGGAAGCCATGGGGGTCAGGTTTGATGCCCTCACACCGGAGCAGGAGAAATACCTGGCCTCCTGGAAAGAGGGCACTTAGTTTTCTTTCAGTTAATTTTTAGAATAAATCTCGTCCCCAACCCTCTCCAGCATCCTGAAGCCATGGACCTCCTCCTTGAAGAGGTTGAGCTGGAGGACCCTGAATTCCCTGAATTTATCCTTTATCTCCTTTATCCTCTCCAGTTGCCGGCTTCTCTTCTCCATACAAAAACTGCATGAGGAGTTCTCGGGTATTATCTGGTTCACTATTACTGTCTCCACTGGTATCTGGTATTCCTTCAGGGTCTTCAGCGACCTCTCACTCTCCAGGATGCTCATGGCCTCGGGTATCAGCACCATGAAATAATGGGTCTTCTCAGGGTCTGACAGGATTTCCTTAGCCATCTTTATCCTCTCCTTCATCTTCTCCAGTTCGTCCGCCCCTATATTCTTGGCCTTCTCTTCATCCTCCTTGCCAAAGGGCAGGAGCTTCTTTGCCAGGCTCATCATGCCGGAGAACCTCAGCTTTATCTTTATCATCTTGCCCAGCCAGGAATCCAGGACATCCGGGAGGCTCAGGAACCGAAGCGCATGCCCTGTGGGGGCGGTGTCAAAAATAATGATGTCATATTCTTTGTTCTGCATGTAGTGCAGGAACTTGTCAAAGGCAGCTATCTCATCAATTCCAGGGGTCATGCCCGCTAGGTCAAAGGTTTCGCCTATCCCCAGCTTGGCGAGCCCGTCCATCTGCTCTATCTGGGAGGAGAACCTCTCCTTGTATTCCTGCATGGCCCTGGCAGGGTCAATCTCAATTGCGAATAAATTCTTGGCCAGTTTCTTGACCTCCCCCCCTATCTTCATCCCAAAGGAGTCTGAAAGGGAATGCGCAGGGTCCACTGAAACTATTAGGGTCTTCTTCCCCTTCCTGGAGAAATCCAGTGCCTTGGCAGCGGCGCAACTGGTCTTGCCTACTCCCCCCTTTCCACTGAAAAGGAAAAATTCAGGATTCCTTTCCCCTATTTTGAACATATCAAAGCCTCCTTATCTTATATTGCGAAAACATTAAAAAAGAACACCCAGCTGACAATCCAGATAAGGAAGTATATGAAGGCCCCGTTTCCGAGCCACCACTTCCTTCCCCTGGCATTGACTATCTTCTCAATCCCCCGGCTCAGGGCTATCAGGACAACTATTGCAAGAATCAGGGCATACCAGCCCGAGTTAAAGAAAATGGATATATAGCCTATCGCTATGGCTACAAGCGTATGGATGCCCACTGAAACCCTGGATGCCATTAAATCTTCCATATCAACCAGCGCCTTCCACCATGCATTATCTCCTCTTCCTGTGCCTCATCTTCTTCCTTCGCTTCTTGAGCTTGTGCTTCTTTATTTTTCCTCTTTTCCTCTTTTTTCCGCAGGGTATGGTTATCACCTGTGTATTATTTCTCCGGCTTATTTAAATCCTTGCTTCAGTTATGAAAATTTTCTTAAAAGACGGATTTAAGATTTCCCCCTGATTAATAAACATGCGCAAAAAGGGTCCTACCAGGAAGGCATTTGAGGTCCTCTGCGAGATAGCCAGAGAAAGCTATCAAAAAAGGGAGGAAAGTAAGTCTGGGCCCGGCATATACCATAGTGTTTATAATGACCTGCTCTTCACAGTGAACAATTTGCAAGGCGTTCTGGACAACTCCAATATAATGCATGATGGCAGGCAGCTCAGGCAGAGGATGGGCATTGCTGACAATGAAACACTCACCTTATACAGGAATGATATTATTCGCTACCTTATGATCCTTGCAGAAAAAAAGGAGGGGAAGAAAGAGGTGGATGGGGCAATAATTGTAGACGAGAGAGGCAAGCTTCGCCTTGAATATGGCACAAGGGAGATAATGTCATCGCCGCAGATAGAGGCAAAGCTAAAGAAAATGAGGGGCAGGATGGTTTCAGGCACAGGAAGGAGGGCCCTCCAAAGGATTAGCACGCTTCCCTATATTAGCGGATTTATGATGAGCGAAAAGACCTTTGAGGTCATGCATTATGCGAATGGCAGGATGAAAAGGTCGTATGACGTTGCCAAGGATGTTGTTATACGGGGGAGCGGGAAAAAAAGTGCTACGCCCTATGATAAATACAAATTCTAGAAATACTTTTTAGAGGCCTCCACGAACCATTCCCATCTCTCCCAGTCCAGGGCCTTGGGATTTTTCTCCCTTATCAATCTTGCGGCCTCCAGGTCCAGCTCCAGGGGATTTTTTCCCGCTATAAAGCCCAGGTCAGGTGAAATGAGCTTCCCCCCGTCCTTGGCGCAGTCGCAGAGTTCTGTGATACGCTTCAGGACGGTTATAAAGAATACCCTTTCAGGGGGGAACTGGCTGACCACGGCCCTGGCTGCAGCCCCGAAGGCATTAAAGCTCTCCCTGATGGATTCCTCTGTTATCTCCAGGGCTCCGTTCGGGCAGGCCCTGGCGCATGCGCCGCAGCCAGGGCAGTCTTTCATGTTTATGCTTATCCTGTCCCTCTCCAGTCTTATTAAATTCATATTGCATGCCTTCACGCATGTTCCGCACAAAAGGCATTTTTCCCTGTAGTAGGTGGGCCTGGCAAAGCCATGGATTAAGGCCTTTCCCTCCTTTGTGACGCAGCCCATTGCCATGTTCTTTATCGCCCCTGCAAACTTGGTGATAATGTGCCCTGTGGCATGGCTCAGGACCAGGAGGGAATTGGCTTCCAGGAGCTGCTCCGGCAGGGGGATTTTCAGGCCCCCGGACTCCACCCATTTGACCCTGTCATCCCGGGCTATCACAACCGGAAATTCCCCGAAGCCATGGAGTTTGGCAACCTCCAGGTAGCCCTCCGGTGTATAGCGCTCCCTCTTGTAGAGCGTTGTGGTGTCAAACAGGAAGGGCTCGCACCCCATCCCCTTCAGCTTGTTGAATATGGGCCTGACCTCCCCTGGCTTCAGGAAGGTCCTGTTTTCCTTGTCCCCCATATGGAGCTTTATGGCCACCCTTCCCGTAAGGGTTTCGGGTATGGGGATTTCCTCCGGAGAATTGTAGATTTTCATGAATATTATTAGCGGTAAGATTATAAAACTTCTAAAGCGACCACACCGCCAGATTAATTATCAGGTGCACAATACCTGCCAGCATCCCCACCACAAACACGGATTTGAGCCTCTCGGGCATGGGTATCAGGGAATAGCCCTGCAGCCTTTCTATCCCGGATTCAAACCTTACTGCTGTCCTGAAGGATTCGGGCAGGAGCAGGTAGAAGGGCCTGAGATACCTTATGAGCCCTATCTCTATCAGCAGGACGTCTATTATTAACAGGACTATCGGGAAGACTATTATCCCCAGGGTATGGCTCAGGACCAGGACCCAGAACAGGTTCCATACAGGGACCCCTAAGGGGGTCTGGACAAACACAGGCAGGTCGGGCATGAAGCCCGCAACCCAGCCCCAGAGGCATATGGAAGGTCTCCTGTATATCATATAGCCCAGGAAAATCATTATTATTCCTGTCAGGACGGAGTAAAGAATGTGATACAAGACCATATTGATAATTGGTTCGGCTTGTTAATAAATAACGGGGCTCCGGTCGCCGCACAGATATAACAGTGTTATACCCACACACTGCGCCCCAACCCAACATCCACCCATTTCTTCAAATACGCTTAAATATTCTCCCTTTCTATTATATATCATGAAGAGAAACATTTACAATATAACCGCAGTGGTTCTGGTGATACTGATTGCCGCCTTGTTCTCACTTGACGCCATAACAGGTTTTGTCACCCTGGGCGGCGGTGAAACCCAGGGCTCAGGGGAACAGCAAATAGGCAACCCATACTATGGTGTTATAAAGGGATATGTAACCTATGTGCTGCGGGATGTTGATGACAGTATTATAGAATCCTCGGCGCCAGCAGAATCCATTTATGTCTATTTCGTGCCGCTGGATTCGGATATTAACTGGAGCGCAAGCATAACATGCGAAGACCAGATATTCGGAACCCTGACAAGCGTTGACGCGGATGACGGGGGAAGCGCCTGCACACCGGTAAATTACCAGACACCAACACTGTATGAATGCACCGGCAAGCTTGCAAGCGGCAGTGATGTTACGCTGTACAGGGCCGGCACAAGCACGGAAAGCGGCAATAAGGGCTGCTTTGCTTCAAAGACCCCCATCGGCTCCTATGACATATACGTGTGAGGCTTATGACAAGAAAAATTATTGTAGTATTGCTGCTAATAATCTTTTTGTTTTTTCTGTTCAGGCTGGGCTGGAAAGTCATGGGATTAAACATAAACCCTGGTTTAATGGAGACAGGGGGTTCAAAAAGCATAGAAACCCCGTCCGAACCAAGAATGGAGGTCCTTAACGAAAGCGCAAACACCGGCACAACCCCCTCAAAGGTTGGCAGCATAATGATAAATCCAGGGGGCGTCACCAGCATCAAGATAGAAAGCGGCTATTCCGCTGCCGGGGAATAAGGCCTATGCAATCAACTGGCCCCATCCAATGAGCCGCCACCTTCCTGCCACCTGCCTTCCCAGTGCGACCCTGTCCCCCTTCTCAGCGCACACAGGAAGCTTGAGCCTTACCTGCACATTCTCTCCAGAGACAGAAACAACGCTTCCCACGGTCCTGAATGTGCTTATGGTAAGCATCAGGACATCTCCGGGCCTTATGGGCTCCACCTTCAGCTCCTCCTTGGCTCCGACAACCCTCTCCAACAGACTGGTCTTCAGGTTCAGCTCCTGCATAACCTGGGGAAGCTTCCCTGGAAGGCCTGCTATATTCCCTGAGAGCGAATCCGATTTCGCCAGATAGGGGTCCAGTTCAGTTGAAACGCCAAGCAATCCGCCTGGCCCCGCCTCCTTCAGGTCCCTCATGCTCTTCTGGAGGCCGGTTATTTTAGTGCTAATGGGCCTGAACTCGCCCTTTATCTTTATCCCCGGCCTTATCTCAATCTCCTGCCCCAGCTTCAGTATGCCCTCCGAAAGCGAGCCGCCCAGCACCCCGCCCCTGAGCTTTTCTATGGGGGTTCCCGGCCTGTTCACATCAAAGCTCCTTGCAATAAGCATCCTGGGAGGCTTCCTGGCATCTCTTTGGGGGGTCGGGATATTCCCCTCTATGGCCTCAATCAGGGCATCTATATTGATTCCCTGCTGCGCAGAAACCGGTATAATAGGAGCCTTCTCAGCTATGGTCCCCTTCACAAAATCCCTTATCTGCCTGCAGTTCTTCTTTGCCTCCTGGGGCGCCACCAAATCAATCTTGTTCTGGACAATCACAATGTTCTTTATCCCTGCAATCTCCATCGCCACCAGGTGCTCCCTGGTCTGGGGCTGGGGGCAGGGCTCATTGGCCGCTATAATTAACAGGACCCCGTCCATCAGGGAAGTGCCGGCCAGCACCGTTGCCATCAGGGTTTCGTGCCCCGGCGCATCCACAAAGGAGACCGTCCTGATGGGCTTGCAGGACTTGAAGCACTTTATGCACTTCTCTGTGGCCCCAAAGCACTGGGAGCCCCTGCATTCCCTGCACTTATAGAACGTAGCATCTGCATACCCTATCCTTATGGTTATGCCCCTCTTTAGTTCCTCGGAATGCGTGTCTGTCCATTTCCCGGTAAGGGCCTCAGTAAGGGTGGTCTTCCCATGGTCCACATGACCCAATAAACCAATATTGACCTCTGGGGCAGGCTTTTCTTTCACTGCCTT
>JAUXAV010000086.1 GCA_030619735.1 Candidatus Aenigmatarchaeota archaeon
GGAAATCCTCTGGTCCCAGGATTTGGGTTATTATTCCGAGGGAACTGTAAGGCTTGAGAACACTGACAATGAGAGCGGCTGGTTCCTGGTTACATTCAACTGGATGAGACCCGGCCAGGGAAGGCCCTACACAGAAAAGAAAAGCATGCACCTGAATCCGGGGGATATTATGGAGTTCAAATCCGTTTTACCCAACATAGACCCTCAGCTTGGGGTTTCCTTCTTATACGAATATGAGTCATACCCGGACTCACAAAGGATTGTGAAAAAGCAGAGGGAAACAGAGGTTTGCGAGTAGATATTCTACCGCCTTTGCTGCCTTGGATACTGCCTCTGGGATGTGACAGGCCTCTGGGCCTGCTGGAATTCCTCCGGCTTCATCTTGAGCATCTCCTTCAGTTCTGAGAGGTCCACATCCACCTCCTTTGCTAGCCTTGCCCTCTCCAGCCTGCTGAGCCTCCTTTCCTCCAGCATCCTCACGCTGTTCTCAACCTGGTCAAGCTTCATAAGCAGCGTTCCCTTCAGGGGCTCGTCCTTCTTCAGGCTCTTCTCCCTTATCCGGTCCCATTTTTTCCTTATCCTTCTTATCTTCCAGTTCCAGCCCAGCAGGGTAATGCCCAGAAACCCCTTCATAGTTAATTATTGGTTTTCACCCCTTATATTTTACCTTGTCCAGGCCCAGATGCAGCCAGTAGCCTGTCAGGATGAAGAGGCTCAGATATACACTGAGGCCTACAAGGAGGAAAAGCCCTGCGCACGCCAGGAAGAGGATTATACCGAGCCTCCATTTGTGCAGGCTTCTCCTTCCCCTGTGCCTCAGGGGGATTTTCCTGAAGAGGAGAAAGATAAGAAAGAACATTATTATGCTGGATGCCAGCCTCATCTCCAGCCCTGCCTCCATGCTGATGAAAAAGAGCAGGGATATGAATAGGGAGCAGAAAAGACCCAGGACCTGCCTTATTAAGGACCTGGGATGGTCCAGGTCAGGCAAAAGCCCTGAAAAAAGCAGGACAAGAAGCGCCATTATCCCGAACTCCAGGGAGAATGAAAACAGGCACAAGATGAGGGCAAAGACCAGCAGAACAGAGATGGTATGGATTTTCCAGTCAGGCATGATTCTATTTTAGCGCAGGGAATATATGTGTTTGCTGCCTCAGCATTCCAGCATGGTCTCTTTTGCCATGCTGCCCAGAATAAGCCTGTAGCTGCACACCCCGGAGCAGGCATGGGCCATGACCAGGGTTTCCCCGGGCTGGACCATAATTTCTGGGACAGAAACACTCTCAGAGCTCCTTATCCAAACAATTAATTTATCTGCTCTATCTACTACACTTGCACACTGATGATTTATTGCCGGGCCACCTTCACATCCAGCAAACCATGACTGGGTGCATGACTGTTCATAATAATTTGACCAGCCTCCAACTGGACTTGAACATCCACCAATTGAACCACTTGTCATCCAATCTGTCCATTCACCATCACTACCCCATTTTCTTTTAAATCTTTCTCCTGCAGAAGAACCTGAACTTGACCATTGTGTGGGGTCTTCAAAAATATTCCATTGCGTATCTCTATCATCCAAATCTCCTGATGCCCAAACATCGCAACCATCTGGATCAGTACAAGCATCCCTCACACCATTTTCATAAGATTTACTTTTATGCCACCACTGAGTCCTGGTTATTTTTTCACCATTATTCAATAAAGTTTTAATAACCCCATCTGAAAATTTAGTTGTATCAGTATCATCTAAACTTGGAAAAGAATTTCCAATTTGATTATTATTATAACAACTAGCACCATATGGAAAACACATAAAAACCAAGGTCCACCCCCCGCCATCAGTTGTCATATCGCAATAAACCTGGAACGGGTCATCGCCCCCTGCGCCGTCAGGATCAATCCAGTAAATCCCGTCCCCTGTTGAACCCCCATTCTCTAAAATGTCCAGACAAGACAGCCCGGGATTTGACTCCGCGCCCAAATCATTATTGCTCCATGCTACACCACTGGTTATGTCCTCCCCTGTTTGCGTGTTTATGACTGTTATCTCATCCGTGCTTATAGAATTGGTTCCCATACTACTTATCACCACCTTGCCTCTGTCACCTGTACCCATACAGGAGGCGTCCAGAACCTGTATCTCCTTCCCTGTGATGCTGGTCCAGTACACGGAGAGGTAGGAATAGCCTGCGCCTGCAATGGTAATGGTTATAAGAAGAAGGATTATTATTGATATTATGGGTGAGATTGCCTTCTTCATATCTGACCTCTAGGCCATAATCCTGGAGTCCACTGCCACGGCTCCCCTTGGCCTTACAAAAAGGGGGTTTATGTCCATCTCCCTTATCCTGGGGTTCCTGAGCATGAGCCTGGAGACCTTCAGTATGACAGAAACCAGGGCCTTTATATCCCCTGCGGGCTTGCCCCGGAAGCCCCTCAAAAGCCTGAAGCCCTTTATCTCCTTTACCATCTCCCTTGCGTGCTCCCTGCTCACAGGGCAGACCCGGAAGCTGACGTCCTTCATTACCTCCACCCAGATTCCCCCGAGCCCGAACATCACAAAGGGGCCGAACTGGGGGTCCCTGCTTGCCCCAACAACGGTTTCATAGCCCTTTACACAGGGCTGGACTATTACCCCCTCCACCCTGGCCTTGGGGCAGTGCTTCTTGACATTGCCCATTATCTCCTTAAAGGCCTTCCCCACCTCCTGGGGGTATCTCAGGTCCGTCTTGACCAGTCCGAAATCCGTCTTATGGATTATGTCCCTGGAGGAAATTTTCAGGGCCACTGGGTATTCCAGCTTCCTGGAGCATGCCAGTGCCTCTTTCTCTGTCCTGGCAGTATATTCCCTGACAAGGGGTATCCCTGCCTTCCTTAAAATTTCCCTGGTCTCCTTCTCCCCGAGCTTTAGCATATATAATATTTAGCTCCAATTATATAATAGATTAGCATGTGCCTTGCTGTACCCGGTAGAGTCTTGAGTCTGGAAGGGAAGGAGGCCCTGGTGGACTTCCAGGGCACCAGAAAGAGCGTAAAAACGGACATCCTGAAGCCCCGGAAAGGGGACTGGGTACTGGTGTATTCAGGCCAGGTCATGGAGACCATACCAGAGAAAAGGGCAAGAGAGATTCTTAATACGGTGTTCAAGAGGGAGGCCTGATATTATGGCTGAAATAAAGATTCTGATTGAGGGTTATGCCAAAAAGATTGACAACGGTTGGCTGGCAAGCTCCAGTGTGACCCTTGTAAAGAGCAATAATAAAAATATAATTGCAGACCCCGGATGCAACAGACCTGGATTGCTCAGGGAACTGGCGAAGCATGATTTAAGGCCAGCTGATATAGACTTTGTTCTCCTGACACATAACCATACCGATCATGCCCTGTTGGCAGGTATCTTTGAAAACGCCAGGGTTTTAAATGAGAGTGAAATTTATGATAATGACAAGCAGGTTGAGCACAATGGCAGGATACCGGGAACGGATTTGGAAATAATCCAGACTCCTGGTCATTCTCATGGGCACTGTTCACTAGTTGTAAAGGCAAATGAAGGGGTTTATTCAATTGCAGGCGACGTTTTCTGGTGGCTGGACGATGAGGAGCAAAAAACTGATAGTGAAAGTCTGATAAAGCATGAAGACCCCTTTACAAAGGACAAGGAAGCCCTGATAAATAGCAGGGAAACGCTTTTGAAGCTCGCCGATTATATAATCCCAGGACATGGGAAAATGTTTAAGGTTGAAAGAGGATGATGATATGAAAATAACGGACAGGAACCTGTTCCTGAGGTATGCAATCCCCTGCGGGGATGTGCTTGTGAAGAGGGGGGATTTGAAGCAGGAGACCCTGGACAGTGTAAAGGAGAAGGTGATAAGGAAGGAGGAAGTGAAAGAAGATTTGGAAGAGCTGTTCCCCATAGCCGTCCGGATGTGCAAACTCCTGGCAAAGAAATCAGGAAAGGAGGCGATAGACCCTGAGGTAATCAGGCAGTATTTCTGGCACGAGCATGCAAGGGCAGTGGAATGGAGGGCAGGGATATATCCTGACCTGCCAAAGGAGGAATGCCTGACCTGTCCCGCAAGGGTTGTAAAGCCAGGAAAGACCCCCCTGGTGGAGACCCCGGAGGGCGAGAAGCACGTAAAAACGGACTTTGTGCAGGGATTAAAGAAAGATGACTGGGTAATAATCCATTATGATTATATTGTGGAGAAGATATCCTGGGAGAAGGCGGAGGAACTCCTTGAGGAGCAGTCCAGGATAAAGGTCCCGGAGAAGTCAAAAGCTAATATATCCCAGGAGACAAATTTATAACATGCAAAAAGAGACCGCCGGGACCATTCTTGCACTTCTTACTGCCCTGGTATCAGGTTTTGCAATCCCGATAAACAAGATGTTCGTTGTTGACCTGGACCCCCTGGTATTTACTGCTGTCAGGGCCCTTATAATAGGCCTGGTCTTCCTGACGCTTTCAGGCTTCCATGTAAGGCTTAAGGGAAGGGAGTTCAAAAAGGTTCCCTGGAAGTATCTGCTGGCAATAGGAATAATAGGAGGAGGCCTGGCCTTCTGGTTCTATTTCACGGGCCTTTCCCTTACCACCGCGGGCAGGGCGGCCTTCCTTCACAAGACCCTTCCCATCTGGGTAACACTTTTCGCCATCATTTTCCTGAAGGAAAGGGTTTCCAGAAAACAGTTCTATGCCCTGGTCAGCATGCTCGCTGGCGTCATAATCCTCTACATAGCAAGGATAGGCCCTGCTGCCCTCTGGTCAAACCCCTCCCTGGGGGATTTCCTGATAATAGCCGCAACCATATTCTGGGCCCTGGAGAACGTGATAGCCAGGAAGGCAATGCTGAAGGGAGAGACCAACTATATAGTCTCCTTTGCCAGGATGTTCTTCGGCGCGCTGTTGCTGTTCGGGGTCCTGGTCCTGCTGGGCCGGGTTGACGCCCTGCTCACAATAGG
>JAUXAV010000320.1 GCA_030619735.1 Candidatus Aenigmatarchaeota archaeon
ATGGGGCTCCCAAATTGACAGGGGGTAAAGAGGTTACATGAAAGCAGTATTTAGTCCAGGACCAAGTTATGTGGATCCTAATGTGAGAAAGTTTGCTGGTTGGGTCCACATACTTGATCTCTATAAGGAGGGGCTTGAGGAGCTTGGATATGAAGTCTTCCTTCCACATGTGGACCCCAAGCTTATTGACCAGTCAAGTACTGTGAGTAAGATCTTGTCCTATGACATTGTAGCTGCCCAACAGATACCAGGAGATGCAGAGTTGTTCCTGGGCCCACCAGGTTATTCTATAGCTCAGATGATAGCTGGTAGAGATAATAACTGGGGAGGTGGAATGAGGAACTTCCTATATGTTTGGAATAATGCCGATTGGTGGAGAGACAAACAACTGGCCGAGGAATATAAGCGATTTGAGCAACCTTATGACCTTTCTCCCACTTGGAGGTGGATCAACCGAACAGCATTGGAGATGTGTGATCATGTTATTGCTTGTAGTCCCTGGGTGAAGAGGACTCATGCTAGAGTTGTACCTGAGGACAAGATATTAATAACCTTCTGGGGGGTAGATAGTGAAAGGTTCCATCCACCTGAGGTGGAGCCTGAAGGATTTAAGGTTCTCTTTGTTGGAGGTGACCCCATTAGAAAGGGATTCCATTACTTATGGAAGGCTATGGAGGGGCTAAAGAATTGTGAATTATGGGTAGTTGGGAGTACCCCCTTTGGAAATGGGCAGATTCAGTTTACAGATAGAGGGATAGTGGTAAAGCAGTTTGGAATGTTACCCCACAATCAGACGCCTGACATATATCGCCAGTGTCATGTTATCTGTATTCCAACACTTGAAGATGGAATAGCTCTAGCGATCCAGGAAGGAATGGCATGTGGACTAGTTCCGGTAACTTCCCCCGAGACTGCTGAGGTATTCGTGGATGGGGATAGTGGGTTTAAGGTGGGCTATTGGGCTGTGGATAGTATCAGAGAGAAACTGGAATGGTTACAGCATGAGAGACTACGAAGGGCTATGTCGATAAGGGCTAGGGAACTAGCTGTATCTCAGACTTGGGAGAAGACAAAAGAAGGGTTTAAGGAAATAATAAAAATGGGAAATGAGATGCCGAATGAACGAGCTTAAGATTTGCTGGCCCAA
>JAUXAV010000243.1 GCA_030619735.1 Candidatus Aenigmatarchaeota archaeon
ATCCGCCCCGAACTCTTCAATTAGCTTCGACTTGAACCGTTCCATAGCTATAGCAACACTTAGCCCTTCTACAGATACATCTTCGGTAGCTTCCTGAACAAAGAACGAAACTTGCGAGTATCCCGGATAGGTATCCCGATAGGTTGAATACTCCATAAGTTTTATTGCTTCCATCAGATACTTATCCGCTGCATAAGCCCCAACTTCTACTGCATCTTTTCTTACAGCTATCTTTTCTGTCTTAGCAAGCCATTCCGCAGTCCTTGTTTTAGTATGGAGTATTTCCATAAACCTCCAAGCCAAGTCTGGATCTCTTGCCTTAGCATTGATTCCTATTGCCCATCCACCAGAAATGCAGGCGATCTTAGGTACATTAAATTTGCCAGAGCTGGGCATTGGAGCCCATCTGATTAACTTTTCTCTCTCTTCCTCAGGGGGTAAGTCCTCTTTTGGCCAGAACTCAACCCATTCCCAAGAGCCTCCTAAACCGATTCCAATCTCGCCTTCTCGCATCATCCTTCGCCATTCACCCCAAACACCCGGGACATAATGTGGCTCGATTGGACACAGTTCATAGGTAATAAATACATCACGATAGAAGCCAAGGGCTTTCTCAATAGCAGGACTGCTTACAATCCACTTCTCTGCTTTCCAATCCCTAAGCCTGTTAAGGTCACCTTCAGGAGTATCGGCTCCAAGTAGCATCATGTAGAAGGCTTGCATTGTAGTACCTTCTCCCCATTTTGTCCCCATTGGTATAAAGATAGGAGAAACAACTTCTGGTATCTTCCTTTTAATGGTCAGGGCAGTGTTTAATATATCGATCCAGTTCTTTGGCTCCCAGGGCATTGGTATTCCAGCTTTCTTAAAGATGGAACTTGCGTACCATAGCATTCTTACATCAGTGTCTATCATAATTGCGTAATGCAGGCCATCAAATGAGACAATCCCTTTCATGCCGGGGAAGTACTGCTCCCAATCCGGCCATTTTACGAGATAATTATCCAGCCCATAGAGATAACCTGCCTCGGCCCACGCTGGTATCATGAAGCTATCCACCATAATAATATCAGTTGCAACGCCTGCGGCAAGATCCAGCGAGACTTTTTCAACCATGTCCACTCCAGATGGAATCATAGTCACATCAACCTTCACTCCCGTGGCTGTTTCGAAATCCTTAATTGCTGATTCTATCAGCTCCTTCCATGGTTCTCCATAGGTAATAGAAAGTGTTTTAGCCTCTGCTACAATTGACATTCCTAATAGACCAGCAAATAATAATGATAATATTATCCACAAACTTAACTTCCTCTTCATTTGACTTCAGCCTCCTTCCTTTAATTTAGTACCTTTTTTGGTAAAGGCCATCTTTACAACAAGCCAATTGTCTTTCCAAATACTGTGTTTTTTATCTTTTATTCTTTCTTCTCTAAAACCTCTAATGGTGTAGTAGCTCTCGAACCTTTATCCCCAATGGCTTCAATAGTATAGACACCAGGTTTAAGCATTACTTTCGGAATACCACCACGAGGCTGAAGTTTGAAGGCGCCATACTCATTAACGGTTACGATTCCTCCAGTTCCAACTTCACCAAATGCGAATGGTACATCATCAACAGTAAGAATAACTCTGACTTT
>JAUXAV010000095.1 GCA_030619735.1 Candidatus Aenigmatarchaeota archaeon
CTTCCATTTTTTAACAGTAAAGTATTTAAATCTTAACTCATAGTTTATAACTAAAAGTTAAAAGTCATGAATTATAGTGATAAATTTTCAAAGATTATAAAAGAAATATGGGGGATGATTTAAATGAAGAAAATGGCAATAAGTTGTTTATTGGTAGTATTAATGTTAGTGGGAATGATACCATCTGTAATGGCCCTCGAAGGTCCAGTGAACAGCCCTCTACTTGGGGTTAGCGTTTCCGATACTGATCCTGGAGATTTAGACAATAAAGAGCAGTGGGGCCGTGTGGGTGGCAGGACGTTTGGGTTCACTGTTTATCAAGCGAGTGAATATGATCAACTGAAATGGCGACCACTTGACGTGGGGATTGCCTTCGATGGTGCTATCAACGCAGCACTCGAGACTCTATCATACAACTCCATTGTAGATGGAAAAGCCGTTTGGGTCGGCCAGACACAAGTCGAAGTTCTCAATGAATTCACCCAAACCTATCAATCGCGGACTGTTAACACCGAATTCAGATTGACGGTGAGAGATGCCAGCGATTCTCTTGTTTCGTTTGCTCTTATGGACGGCATTCCAACAGTCGATCTTAAAGCTTTAACTCCCAATGCAGCCGATGAGGTGTTATTCACAGCGACGCTAGAGATGAGGGCTCAAATGCCATCATACGATTCAATTACTGGAATTTGTCCTTATTCATCGCCAGAGCCTATAGCAGGAGACTTCTATCCAGCGCTCAACGTATACGACTGCCTCCATACTAACCCGAATTTAGTTAGGCCTGCAATTACTATGTTCGATGCTGGTTTCTTCTATGAGATTGAGATACCCTCTTTTGGATTGGCTGAACACGATGCACATATGGAAGACCTTGTTGGTGGTGTTCAAACTTCGGTTGACGTTATATACGGGTGGATTGACTTTCTCTATAACGACTGGCCCGGCCGTATAAGTAATATAAATGATAACCTCGCTAGTATAGGGGGAACACTTAACACTGTGTTCACGACACTTAGCAATCAGGAGGTAACACTTAACAATGTGTTCACGACAGTCGGCGAGATTAATACGAAGGTGGATTCGTGCACATCCGATCCAGAGGAGGTGTTAAATAAGTTAGATGATCTTAATAATAGTGTCAGCAAAATTGATGAAGGTGTCAGCAAAATCCCGGACTTTAACCTTCTTATGTTCGGCCTCACAGATTTTATTCAAGATCCAGAATTACAGGGGTATGTTCCCGCGGTTCTTGCTAATTCTCCGTTATATCAGAAACTCGACGCCTTGACTGAAACTCTCACCGAGGTCAACGACAATACCAATGCAAATACTCAGGGCATTTCTGAGGTTCTAAGCCAGAGCCAGCAGAACGCCCAGACTCTCAACCTGGTAAACGACCAAACCAATGTGAATACTGAGATAGTTTCTGACACTCTTGCACAGTGCCAGCAGAACGCCCAGACTCTCACACAGGTCAACGACAATACCAATGCAAATACTCAGGGCATTTCTGACACTCTTGCCCAGAGCCAGCAGAACGCCCAGACTCTCGCCCAGATCTCCTCCCAGGGGCAACAGTATGCCGATATCATTGCATCGTTGACATCCCAGCTTCAGGAGTCGAATGCGATTATTTCTAATCTGAATGTAGCTATGGGGTCTATGTACACAGAAGAAGAATTAGATCAGGCTATTGTTGATGCATGTCCTGGGAAATCAGAATATCCCGGGCAGGGCCCGCCAGAGAAAAAGCAAAGCTGCATAGAAGAGATAACTGTCTTATCACCTGCTGGAGAAGAAGTAACAGCAATAGGAGATGAGGTTGAACATCCAAATACAAAATTTGTAGACAGTGAAGAAAATAGTGTTAAGATACACACATCTTGTTCAAAATGTATTTATGTTGGACAAGAAGTAGATGGATGGACAATAACAGAAATTGTAGATGATGGGAAACTAGCGGAGAAATGTGATTAATAATTTTTTTTAATTTTTTCAGATTTGAAATTATTGGCAAATTATCTTCATAGAAATCGCAATCTACATCCATTATTGGATAAAAATAACATTTCCAACTACTGAGCACACCGTTAAGTTTATAAACCCCTCCTCCCACTATATTTACAGTTAGAAAGGCTAGTACGGAGTTTTTTTCTAATAACCAGATGATACAATTAAGATTATTTGGATTAAACAAATGAAATATTGCCGTAAGGCAATAGTTGTTGAACTTTCAGTTCAACATAAAATCATTCATAAGGAGATGATGATTATGAAAAACGAAAAGAAAATATTGAAAGAGAATAAGATTGAAAAAATGAAAAAGATAGTCCCGGATACCTCCATCCTGATACAGGGAAGGCTGTCCGGGCTCATAAAGAAAGGAAAGATCAAGGGAGTGAGGATAATCATTCCCAAGTCCGTTATTGATGAGCTGCAGGCCCAGGCCTCCAGGAGCAAGGATATTGGAATCAAGGGCCTGGAGGAGATAAAGAAGATAAGAAAGGAAGGCAAAAGCCGTGGCGTTACCATAGAGTTCTCAGGCAAGAGGCCCACACTTGAAGAAATACAGTTAGCAAGGAAGGGCAGGATAGATGCCCTGATTAGGGACGTTGCCGAGAAGGAGGATGCCACCCTGATTACCTCCGACTATGTCCAGGCGCTGGTTGCCGAGGCAGAGGACGTCAGTGTGAAGCACATACCCCAGGCAGTCATGAAGAGGAAGTTTAAACTGGAGAGCTTCTTCACGCCCGAGACCCAGTCAGTCCATCTCAAGGCAGGGGTAAGGCCCCTGGCAAAGAGGGGAAAGCCGGGGAATGTGACCCTGCACGAGCTCAGCAAAAAGCCCATTAAAGAGGACGAGATAAAGGCCATTATAGGGCAGGTCCTTTCCAGGGTCAGGGTGGATGAAAACTCCTTCATAGAGATAGGAAGGAGGGATTCAGGAGCTCTGGTTGTCCAGCTCGGCGACTACAGGATTTCCATAGCAAGGCCCCCCTTCTCTGACGGCCTGGAGCTTACTGCTGTAAGGCCCATTGCAAAGGTCAGTCTGAACGACTATGAGCTGCATGAGAAGCTGAAGGACATAATAGCAGAGCAGTCCAGGGGAATCCTGATTTCGGGACCCCCTGGCGCAGGGAAGTCCAGCTTTGCTTCAGCCCTGGCCAATTTCCTTTACAGGAAGGGGAAGGTGGTGAAGACCTTTGAGCAGCCCAGGGACCTGCAGGTGGGGCCTGAGATAACCCAGTACGCGCCCCTGGAGGGGGACTGGGAGAAGACTGCAGAGCTCCTGCTTCTGGTAAGGCCTGACTACACCATATTTGATGAAATCAGGAAGACCAGGGACTTCAGGGTATTCGGGGACATGCGTTTAGCAGGGGTGGGCATGATAGGCGTTGTGCATTCAACAAGCCCTGTATCCGCAATCCAGAGGTTCATAGGAAGGATTGAACTAGGGATGATACCCCATGTGATTGATATCGTGATATACATAAAGGCAGGGAGGATAGAGAAGGTCTATTCCGTTGGCATGACCGTTAAGGTCCCTTCAGGCATGCACGAGGAGGACCTGGCAAGGCCGGTGGTGGAAATCAGGGACTTCAAGACAGAGGAACTGGAATACGAGATATACACCTTCGGGGAGGAGAACGTGATAATACCTGTCCAGGATGCCGGGAAGGGCGAAACCATCTCGCCCGTGAACGAGCTTGCCAAGAAGGTGGTCCTGCAGGAGCTCAGAAAATACGACCCGGACCCTGTCATAGAGATAATATCCAGCGACAGGATAGTGGCAAGGGTCAGGAGCGACTCCATAGCAAGGCTCATAGGCAGGCAGGGCCAGAACATAACAAGGCTTGAGGAGCAGCTGGGAATCCATATATCCGTGGAGCCCAAGGAAGGGAGTTTGAAGGCTTCAACAAGCTGGGACCATGAGGAGAGGGGGAAGTGCATAAACCTGGTGCTTGACCTGAACCTGGTGGGCAAGCCCGTGGATATATACTCAGGAGAGGAGCTCCTGTTCTCACCCCTGGTCGGAAAGTCCGGGATAATAAAGATAAGGAAGAAATCTGACCTGGGCAGGGCCGTCCTGAGCGCAATAGCCAGGAACAACCTGAGGGTCCTGGCTTAGCCTTTTTATTAGCCCCGGCCAATTAATTAGTATGAAAAAGGTGCTTGCCGGCGGGGTGTTCAACACGATTCATCCCGGCCATGTTCGGTTTCTGAAAAAGGCAAAATCCCTGGGCGATTTCCTTGTGGTGGTGGTTGCAAACGACAAGACTGTCCTGAAGAAGAAGCCCCTCCTGAAGCCGCAGGAGGAGAGGAAAAGGGCCCTGGAAAGGCTGGGTATTGCGGATAAGGTTATTATAGGGGATGAAAGGGATTTCCTGAGGGTTGTCAAAAAGGAGAAGCCGGATGTAATAGCCCTGGGATATGACCAGGAATTTGACAAAGAAAAGCTGGAATCCCTGGGATGCAGGATGGTGAGAATCAAGAGGTTCGGCTCCTACAGCACAAGGGAAATTATTGAGAAAAATAAATGAGGGGCAGGAGATTCCCCGCCCCAAGATAATTACCAGATATCTTCATCCATTTCTTCCTCGTCTTCCAAATTCTCTTCTTCCTCGAACATATCTCAACCCCCGGCTTTAGACCAGTGCAGAGCAGGAACAATTATTTAATAATGGGTGGTATTTAAATACTTTTCCCATCAGTGGGTCAAAAGTGGGCAGGGAAGCCTTTGTTTTCCA
>JAUXAV010000181.1 GCA_030619735.1 Candidatus Aenigmatarchaeota archaeon
GCATCAATAACAGCATCCCCAAACTCCTCCCTTAACTTACTTTCTATGATTTTCGCTTTAGGTCGGCTGTCTATTATAGCAAGAGCCCTTGCCAAATCAAGTTCCTCAGGTACTGGATTGCCCAATTCGGAAGATGACCACCGCTCCTTCATGGCATTAAAGTTCTCCCTGGCTTGCTCCTTACTAGGGCCTGTCCATGTTTCCTTTCCCCATTTATCCCACCAGACTTGGACAATATTACCCTTGCGATATAGAATACCATCCTTGACATGGGCAATCTCATCATAATCACCACGAAGGTCAATTATGCTAGTTCCAGTATCTGGGTTTCCCTCTATTTTTTTCTTTAGGAAAGATGCTACTTCACCTTCGCTGCGAGCCATTACAATTCGGGGGTAGGGTTGAGTGGGGTCTGCCTTTGATAAGCGATAACGGTATCCTCTCGCATAGTCATCCTTATCTACAATATCTTTGGGAGACAATCGGTGAACCTCATATCCCCATTGCTTAGCTACTCTAAGTGGCTCACGTTCAATTGCTACCTTTAATAATCTCGCATCTTCAGGGTTGTCTCCCACCGCTGGGGGTTTGGGGATTGGCAACTTAACTTCCTTGAACTTGCCAGCCATAGCTTGAGACAGTTCTTCAGTTAGTTTCTGCAAGTCAATTGTTAACCTTTGAATCCAAAGTTGAACCTGTTGTGTCGCTGGTAATCCTGAAGTTGCTAGCCTTTGTATCTCAACTTCTTTAACACCTGCATCCATTAGAGCAGCTTCTATAAGAGCTATTTCATCCATTGTCGGAGCTTTCCCACTTGTCAGAAAACGAATAGCATCTGTTGTGGCTGCCATGTCAGCTTCTACAATCTCAACTGTGCGAGTCTGTATTACTGTAGGAACTTCAGGCACAGTAGACTTAACTACTGGGGACTTGGGGGCTTTAGCTAATTCAGTAATGCGTTGGTGCATCTTGAGACTATCTTCAGGGAGGTCATATCTTGCTTGAACTTCCCGCAGGTAATTACCAGCCTGCTCCTCCATTATCATTTTGCCATAATAACTAGCTATTTCATCTGTAGTTTTGCCTTCTAAATCCCTAGTTACTTTCTTGAAGAACTCGGAGTCCATTATCCTTTGAACCTCAGGCACAGCAGGCACTTCTTCTGCCCAAGCACCATGATACCCCTTTCTTGCAACCTGTTTTGCTGCCTCCTCCACAGTATACCTAGCATCCTCTTTAGGATTAAAGGCTCTCTTAAAAACATCCGCCTTAAAGAACCTGGCGGTTTGAGGTTCATAAATAAACCCGGTTGGGAGTTCTACCCAAGCGTGTTTTCTGGTTACACCATCTGCTCCTGTAATCTCGCCATGAACAAGAATTCCTTCTTCTTGCTTTATCTGGAATCTCCAAGCATCTTCATAACAAGTCCCTTTAGCAGGCGCAGCTTCTGCCCCGGGATTTCCACTTTCACCATACGTCTGCACGTACACCTGTTTGTATATTGTCATAGTACCATCAGGTTGCCTGTAAAATCGGAGGACGGTAGTACGCCGTTCTGGGGAATAATACCACTTATAATAATGGTCCTTCAGCCTGTCTAGTTCACGAAGGGAAATCTTGTCTTCACTAAACAGGTCGTAGATACTGTCTACATCCGTAACTGTGGTAAAGTCCTCTTCTGGTACATTTTCTGGCAATAAATGTGGATTGCCTCTTTCCTTAATTTCCTCAACTGGGGATGGCTTGTCTATCCTGAATGCTTTATGTACTCCCAGCCTTCTCATTTCAGCCAGGAGTTTATCCCCAGTTGTTGTTGGCTGGTAAGGCGGTAGCTTACCAGTTTGTAGCCTAAAGATATCCTCTGGGTTAGGAGTATAGGTGCCACTAATTTCAAGTCTAGGCTCATAACCTTTACGGTAGCCACGCAAGTCTATAACACTATACTCCTTATGGTACTTGGCGTAACCATATATTGGGTGAGGAATATCCTTCTCCGTAACATAAAGGATGTCATCCCTTTTCAGACGCTTAGTTGAAGTAAAAGGTATAACTTCTCTTTCCTTGGCAAGTTGTTCCTCAGTTATCATCACCAATCCCCCCTCAACAGTTCATTTATCCAGGAGAAGGCAGGCTTGTCTTCAGGTGGTAGCCAGATTACACAGTAACCCCCGGGGGAGATTTTGCCCTCAACTACTTGGCAGGAGTCTGGCGATTGCCAGAAACGGCACTTCCGGCACTTATAATCCCAGAATACTGGAGGTGGCGAGAGGGGTATATAGGCTACGGCTGGCTTGGAGAATTTACCCTCTTCAGCTACACGCCT
>JAUXAV010000034.1 GCA_030619735.1 Candidatus Aenigmatarchaeota archaeon
GTGAATGTAACCAGCAATACGGACAGGGGCATCAGAACATACCGTTCAAGTTACAATAATTTCACGGATTGCAAAATCAATGATAATGGGCGTGAGGGCATTTACCTTACTACTTATTCAGATTACAATACCTTCACAGACTGCACTGTTAATAATAGCGGGAGGGAGGGCGTTTACATTGATTCTAACTCAGATTACAATACCTTCACAGACTGCACTGTTAATAATAACGCGCAGGAGGGCGTTAATATTCGTTCAGATTACAATAATTTCACAAATTGTAAAATCAATAATAATGAGCGTGAGGGTGTTGATGTCATGGGAGATTACAATACCTTCACGGATTGCTCTGTTAATAATAATGAGGATGAGGGCATGACAGTCTCAGGAGAGGGTAATAAAATAATTAATACAAGATTATTGAATAACACCGAGATTGACTATTGGGATATAAATAGCGTTTGCGACAGCGAACTTATTAATGTAACAGGAACGGATAACAAGCCAATAGTCTATTACAATGAGACGGTCATAATAAGGGACTGGGACAATAATGTCTCTGAAATTATTCTGTGCAATGCGGATAATTCTGTAATAGACAATGTAACACTGAACCGTATTGACAGGCAAAACAATGCTATTTTGTTACTATATACAGACAATACAACTATGACAGATGTTGATATTATTAATTCGCGTTATGGAATTTATTTGCGCAGCAGCCAGAACAACATAATCTCAAACTGCTATGCTGGAGATAATATTTATGGCATTTATCTGATCATTGGCGAAGGCAATAATATAACCGGTTGTAATTTCACTGACAACAACTGGGGTATTTATCTTGTCGGCACAGGCACTGTGAATAATACGATAACAAATTCCTACTTTACTGATAATAATGATGGTCTCAGAATTAATTATGCTTCAAACAACACAATATACAACAATTTCTTCAATAATACGGATAATCTTTACTTTTATACGCCAGCCTATAATAACACCTGGAACACAACACTAACATCTGGAACAAACATAATAGGCGGAAGCTGGATAGGCGGTAATTACTGGGCTAATCCGGGCGGGACAGGATTCTCTGAAACCTGCACTGATACCAGCCCTGCAGACGGGATTTGTGACAATGCTTACAATGTAACCACAGACACAGGCTGCACCCCTGGAGTGGATTGCGGGAATAATGCTGATTATCTGCCTTTGAAATAGTTTTTCTGCAAAAGTTAGATTTTCTTTGCAGGGTGCTTTGCGCCGCATGCCTCGCATTTGAGGAATACCAGCCTGTCCTTCCTGATTAGCTTGGTGTCGGGCTTGCCGCATTCCTGGCAGAGAACATGGTTCTTGATATAGATTTCTATCTTCTTTTCTATAAGGGGCTGGGGGAATCTGCCTGTGAACTCTGCTGATTTTCCTCTAATCTCCCCGGAGGTTGCCAGCTCCTTCAGGAGGAACTTCATCAGATGATTGGGTTCCCTTCTCAGGGCCTGGGATATCTCAAGGAAATTGGCTATAAAGGTCTTCATTCCCTGGTTCAGGACCCTGGCCCCGGGAATCTGGAATCTCCCGCCTGATTCAGAGGCCTTCGGGACCTTCTTCATGCCCCTTTCCAGGAGCTTCTCATAGGATTGCATGGGTTATCTTGGGGATTGGGATTTAAATAGCAAAATTAATGGCTGGAAAATATTTATATATCCAAATTCGAACGGACTGCAAGACATATACAATCTAAACAGGCCGGGGTCCTGTTTTGTATATAATCTCAACCAATGAGCCCTCGCAGTACGGCAATACATTCTCCTCAGGCGGGTTAATGCCCAGGTGATAATTCGGGACCTTGCATACCATCTCATACGGCGGGTTCCATTCCTCCGGAGTCATCCCTGATGGGCAGCAGGGAACGCCCTCTTCTACAGCCTGTGTCAGTATGCAGAGCTCTCCCTCCAGTCCCTTAATCTTCGCCGCCATGCCTGTGCCTGAGCCTGCTGGCTCGAATATTGCTGGTTTGCATTCCCTGAATGCCCTGTCAAAGCATCCTCCTCCGTCCATGCCGCAGTCTATTACCCCCTGCACCACCTTTCGTGACTTTTCTATTATCTCAAGCAACGGACCCTCGCAGTATGGCAATATCCTTTCCTCAGGCGGTTCAGTGCCCAGGTAATAATCAGGAACCCTGCAGGTCATCTCATACGGCGGGTCCCATTCCTCCGGGGTTATAATCACCTCTCCTGACGGGTAGGGTTCATCCTCCGGTACAAAAAGATACAGAACGCAGAGGCCGTCCTCCAGTCCGAGAATATCCACAATTGGCCCGCCATTCGGCGGCTTGTATACTCCTGGTTTGCACTCCCTGAATGCGATTTCGAACTCATTTTCTTCTTTTGTTGGACAGTCGGGGCATCCCGGGCATTCACTGGGGTCGCATATGCCGTTGTCCAGGCAGCCTGAGCACTGCCTTTGCTCGAATCCTTCTTTCTGGGCAAACTCCATGCATTCCTCAGCGTTTTCAGGCCTTGAACAGTACTCCTTGCATTCTTCATCAGATGTGCAGCCCCCGGGGCCTGAAATTTCCCCTGGCTGTTCTGCCATCCGTTTCAGTACCTCTATCATGGAGCCCTCGCAGTACGGGAATATGCTCTCCTCGGGGTTTCTAACACCCAGGGAATAATCAGGAACCCTGCATGTCATCTGATATGGCGGGTATACACCAGGTATCATGCCTGGCGGCGGGCCCAGGCCCTCCTCCACGAAAACATATAAAATGCAGAGGTCTCCCTCAAGCCCCTTAATCTCCGCAATCGGGCCAGTCTCTTCCGGCCTGAATGTGACTTTCTTGCAGGTCCTGAATGCTCTGTCAAAGCATTCCCCGTCCCTGCCGCAGTCCTTTACATCTCCTCTTACTACCTCCCCGACGTCATCACCAGTGCTCAGCATGAGGTAGAGGATGTCCTTTAGTATGACATCCTTTATGTAAATCACATCGTGCTTTATGTCCATCAAATCAGAAATTGTTATGGAATCCAGTCTTTCCCTGAGTTTTGCTTTTATATCATCAACACTTTTCATTGCCGAATAAAACATGTCAGCAACCCGCCTGAACCTCTCTGCCTCCGGCGAGCCGGTCCTTTCATAATAATCTGCAATATCATCACTCCTTCTTCCCAGCCTGTCCAGCTCTATCTTCAGGTTTTCCAGTTTAAATGCCATTTCCAGTAATTTTGTTACATCAGGCACCCTTCTGATTGGTTCAATATGAATCTCATGCTCTCCCGGCATGATACATTTCTGGAAAACTATGTATCCGAATTCATCCCGATTTTCTATAAACTCTCCTCCCATTTCCCTGCATTTTTTGCGTGCTTCTCTGGGAATCTCCCTGAGTTTTCCGGGTTCCCCGCACCTCAGAAAAGGACAACCCATTGGGTCAAAGTCCTCAATTACTTCAAGGCCCATTTCAAAGCATTTATCCTTAAGATTCTCCTCTTCTGGCCTGTAAGTGATTGGAGGGCATGGTGGCGGTTCCGGGTCGTATTTGCACTTTGCAATCTTGCAGCCGCTTTTGAAAACAATAACACCTTCCTGGCCTGCATCAGCGCATTTAGCAAAAACCTCATTAATCTCTTCCGGTGGGGGGCACTCTATTGGCGTGATTGGCAGCGTTGGAGTGTCTTTAAATATGCAGTCCACGAATAGGCAGTTGCCCGGGGGCGGACCGGTCTTTCTGACTGGCCTGCCGCCCTTGGCGATGCATTTCTGTTCCCATTCCATTGGTATCGGGGGACATACTATAACAGGCTCCTCACAAACAACATGAACAAATCCCTGCGGGTCCTTCTCTTCCCGGCACTCAGGAGGTAGGGGACATGGCTTGTCACAGATACATTCTGAATTTACCAGTTTGCAGGGTATTGTGACCCCGTCAGGGCAGACATCTTCAACAGGGCAGCAGTCAACAGGGCATTCTTCCCCGTAGCCACAAAAGCCATCACCGCAAATTGAAATAGGGCATGGGCATATGCCAGAGCATGCTATCTCAACATCAGCACACTTCATTGCTTCGCAGGGATTGGGGTATGCCTTGCCATCAGCACCGCAGACAGGGTTGTTCTCAATCGGGCACTGGCACGGGCAGTCCTCCCGGCATGCATACTCTGCAGTGCGTTCAATATCCTCACAGATGCGGTTGCCGCAGACCGGAAGGCAGGGGCATTCGCCATAGCATTCTATGCTGATACGCCCTATGCACTTTGCCTCGCAGGAATTGGGGTATGTATTGCCGTCAGCGCCGCAGACAGGTTCATATACATCCGGGCAAATGCAATGTGGCGGCACAGGCGGGCAGTCCTCCTCGCACCATATCTTGTCCCAGGTTTCACCGGGTTCGCAGATTCCATTGCCGCAGACCGTTTCAGGGCACTGGCTTTCCGGGGACAGCACACAAACCCACTTGCCGTTTGAACATTCACACCAGGGAACCCTTGTCACACGGTCAGAGCAAAAAAATGACTCTGTTTGGCCCTCCGGGCAGGGGCAGTCCTCCGGGCAGTTGCATGCGCTTTCTGGTCTTTCACATTCCCCATTGCCGCAAGCACTGCAATAATAACCCGCTGTCAGGCTGCATGTCCTGCCGTCCCCCACACTTGCGGATATGGGGTTTAAGCCGGCACAGCACTGCTTGTCTCCTTCACGCATATAACCTTCCCCTTCTCCAATGCATTCTGCTGCCTCATGGCCTGTGCAGTCCGGCTCGCAGATGATGCATTTGCATGCACCGGAATCAAGGGTGTTGGGGCAGGAAGCAACATAGCCGTCAGGGCATGTTTTTTCTGAATAAGGAGGACATGGCACCATGCAGGGCGCCGGCATACAATCTTCAGGGCAGATTTCGGGGCTCTCATCCCCTTCGCAAGTCCCGTCTCCGCAGACAGGGGCCTCATGGCCTGTGCAGTCCGGTTCGCAGGAGGAGCAGCCTGTGTCAGGGTTGCAGGTATTCGAGCAGCTGGCGGAAAAGCCGTCAGGGCATGTTAGGGTTGAATCAGAACATGTTATACCCGTGCAGAGGTCAGTGGTTTGATTCTCCTGTGCAAGAGCTGGTATGGCTAAAACCAGGAGTATTGTGAAAATGAATGCAATTGATTTCATATAATATATTATTGTCTATAATTACATATAAATAATATAATTATTATTGAAAAAGGCGATATAAACTGTAAAACCATCATATTTATATATCCTAAAATCAAATATACCCTATACATATTGAACCGATAGGGGCAGAATTTGGGTAACTTGCGTTCAAGATATTTCTGTCCTTTAATAAGCGTATTGAGAAGCAGAAAGCTCAATCGTTGGGGGACGAAAGGGCTTTAGGGTATTCTGGTTTTTTGTTAGTATGAAAACGATTTCTTAACATAAAAGTATTGGAAAGGATATTAAAAAGTATTTCGCTACCCCAAAACATATATTGGAGTATATGGGTAGGGGAATAGGAGCGCAGTATACTGAAAATGCTTTCCAGACAATAATATAAAAAAGGAGGATAATATATGGAATCACTGATACAGCAGGTATTTGAAAGGAGTTTTGAGGATAGTAAGAAACAGGAACCCAACAGGGAAGCAGCACCAGCAGGGTTTTCCCCTGAGTCCGGGGAGAGCACGCAGAGCCTGCAGGACCAGTTCGGCCTTGATGTAAAGGAAGCGGGAATCCTGGTCATGGGGGCAGGCGGAGCAGGAAACAATGCAATGACGAGGCTTACTGACATGGGAATAAAGGGAGCGCATACCATTGCAATAAACACGGATGCAAAGCAGCTCTCCGTAACCAAAGCCCACAAGAAGCTTCTGATAGGAAAGGATATAACCAGGGGCCTGGGAGCAGGCGGATACCCGGAGGTGGGCAGAAGGGCAGCCGAAGATAGCGAGAAGGAATTCAAGAAGATGCTTGAAGGCTGCGACATGCTCTATTTGGTTGCAGGCCTTGGCGGAGGAACAGGAACAGGTGCTGCTCCGGTAATAGCCAGGATAGCAAAGGAACTGGGGATAATAGTGATAGGCTGCGTGACCATGCCCTTCAAGATTGAGGGCGCCAGGATAGGTAAAGCCGAAGATGGCCTTTACCAGCTCAGGCAGGTGTGCGATACCGCAATAGTGATAGAGAATGACAAGCTGCTTAAGATAGCCGGGGACCTACCCATTCAGCAGGCCTTTGGCGTTGCCGATGGTTTGATATCAACCATGATAAAGGGCGTCACAGAGACCATATCACAGCCGAGCCTTGTGAACCTGGACTATGCGGATGTAAAGACTATAATGCACTCTGGCGGCGTTGCAGCAGTGGGCTTCGGCGAATCCGATACCAAGAGCAGGGCAGAGGAGGCCATAACAAAGGCCATGACCAATCCCCTTCTTGAGGTGGACTACACCGGCGGCCTGGGCGCACTAATCCATATAACAGGCGGCAATGACCTGAAGCTTGACGAGGCAAACCTTATAGGCGAATACGTGTCAAAGCTCCTGGACCCGGAGGCGCAGATAATCTGGGGCGCAAGGGTTGACCCTGATTTCCAGGGCAAGATACAGGTAATAACCATCATAACAGGGGTCAAGTCACCATACATACTGGGGCCTGTAGCCCAGGAGGAATTCGTGAAGAAGCAGGACTTTGCCCAGGACCTTGGCATTCCTGTCCTTAACAGGTGAGGGTAAAACCCTCACTCCTTTAATTTATTCAGGCTTTTTCCAGAAGTTAGTATTTCTCCAGGTGCAGGACCTCTTTTAGGGGCCTTCTTCCCGGCTTCTCCGGGACCTTACTGGGATAGCCCAGGGGTATTATTGCCAGGGGCCTCACATTCTCTGGTAGGACCAGGGTTTCCCTGACCCTCTGCTCATTGAAGGCGCCCACCCAGCATGAACCAATGCCAAAATTCCAGGCAGCCAGGAGCAGGTTTTCTATGGCAGCAGAGGTATCCTGAACGGAATAGAGGCTCTTTCCTCTCTCCCCGTAGGAGGAGGAAATCCTGTTCAAATCAGAGCACACCACTATAACCAGGGGGGCCCGGGCTATGAAGTCCTGATTAAGGGCAGCATTCACCAGAAGCCTCTTGGTGTTTGGGTTTTTCACCAAACAGAAATGCCAGTCCTGAATATTGCCCGCTGACGGCGATTGTATAGCGGAATCAAGGATTTTCTTCAGGATGTCCTCTGGTATGGGGTCTGGCCTGAAATCCCTGATGTCCCTTCTCTCCCTGATGCATTTTATGGTATCCATATTATCTTTGTCTGTGCTAGGGGGCCATGCCTGCGCAGAGGCAGAGTTCAGAGGATGTTGCAATGCAGGAGAACATGCCCTCTGTCCAGGCTATTATTACATCCCTTCCCCCCTCCCTAACAAGGACCATCTGGAGAACTTTCTTGCCGGATTCCCTCTCTATCATGGATTTTATGGCATTATTTGAATAGCTGTGGCTCATCAGGAACTCAGGGTCCTGGAGCTGATCCTGTATGGGCGCCATGGCCAGCATGGCTGACATGCACGCCTGGGATTGCTCTGTAAGGGGTTTCCCGCCCTCTATCACCATGCCTTCCGGAAGTAATCCTTCCAGGCCTCCGGTTCCCCCTGTGCCGCCCTCCAGGCCGCCAAGCATGCCCCCAAGCTGGCTGAATTCCTCGGGTGTTATTCCGAACTGTGAAAAGAGGTCACTGGTAATGTCAGGGAATCCCCTGAAGTTCATGAGGGAGACCGCAAGGAAGACTATTATTATCACGGCCCCTATTATCATAAGGGGATCCACCCTTCTGGATGAAGGCCGCCTGTCTTTTGTCTTTGCCAGCTTTTCCTGCAGTTTTTCAATCCTTTTCTTTACCACCAGGGTCCTGGGGAACCTGAGCGTTATTATGTAAAGGGAAATCAGCAGGACTATTGAGGATATTATGCCGCCGATTATCAGGTCAACCTGCGTTATCTTTAATATGGTGTTTTCACTTACTATGGGCAGTAAAGAGGAGAGCCCTATGCCTGTGACAAGGCATACGAAACCGCTGCCTACCCTGAGCAGGAAATGAATCAGCCCGGAGAGGTAGCCCTTATAGCCCCTTATGGCTATGGAGCCGAAAAAGAGTATAAGGAATATGTATATCACTGCCTGCATCCAGGGCATTATTGCAGGCAGGTTCTGGATAAGCCCTGCCATTGCACCGAGAGAAGATGGGTCAACCATACCAAACCCCTAAATATTATTTAGCTGGAGAACCTTATTAATAATATGCATGAAAAATATATCCTGTGCTCCGGCTGCGGCAGGAGATACCCTGTCAGGGAGTTGGTATTCAGGTGCAGGGAGTGCGGGGAGTCCCTGGAGGTTATTTTTGAGTATGGAAGGCTCAGGAGTATGGCTAAGAACTTTGGGGAGAGGCCCTTTAACCATTTGAGGTATAGGGAGCTTTACCCTGTAAGGGAGCCCCTAAGTCTGGGTGAAGGAGGGACCCCCCTGGTGAGGTCAAAAAACCTGGAAAGGGAATTTAAGCTGGGCTTCCAGCTCTGGTTCAAGTGCGAGTTTTTGAACCCCACTGGCTCCTTTAAAGACCGGGGCTCTTCAGTGGAGGTGGCAAGGGCCCTGGAGATGCTGAAAGGTAAAGGAAACAGGGAAGTTGTATGTGCTTCCACAGGGAATATGGGGGCAAGCGTGGCTGCCTATTCTGCCCTGGGGAGTCTGGAATGCTCCATATTCACCCCCAGGGATGCCCCTTCTGTAAAGCTTGAGCAAATCCTTGCCTATGGTGCCAGGGTCTTCCATATAAACGGGAACTATGCGCAGGTAGCCGGGATTGCAGAGCAGGCCTTCAGGAAATACAGGGCATACCTGCTCGGGGACTATCTGTTCAGGAGGGAAGGGACCAAGTCCGTGGGCTTTGAGACAGCAGAGCAGCTGCCTGGAGCGGACTACATATTCTGCCCTGTGGGGAACGGAACCCTGATATCCGCTGTCTGGAAGGCATTTAAGGAATTCCGAACCCTGGGATTATTAAGGAAAAGGCCCGGGATGATGGGGATACAGGCAAGCGGGTGCGCGCCCCTGATAAAGGGAAGGCCCGTAAAGAATCCCCATACCCTGGCCACGGCAATAGAATGCGGCGACCCCCTGGACGG
>JAUXAV010000266.1 GCA_030619735.1 Candidatus Aenigmatarchaeota archaeon
CTGGGCTCCTTTGCCTCCCTTGCCCTGGTGATAGGCCCTATCCTGGGAGGCCTTATAACACAGCTCTGGGGCTTCCAGGCCCTGTTCGTATTCAGCACACTCTGCGCCTGCCTGGGCCTTGCGGCCTCTGCATGGATAAAAAGATAATTGATTTAATCTTTCTGGGGGTTGGGAAAACTGTAGCTGATTGGCAGGGCAAATACTTAAAAATCCATTCTGTAATATAGTGGCATGGTAGCCATAAATGACCCAGACAGGGAAATGGTTTATAGAAAGTTTAGCGAAGTTGGAAAACAACTATACAATAGGGATGTACGAGAAGACGATGACAAAAAATTGCAAACAGCCATTAATGGCATGATTTTCATTTTCTCTGGATGTCCGGTTTCCAGCGCCATAATAGGGTCAGCAGTGGGTGCTCACACCCCTGAACAGAGACAAAGTATTGATTATTCAATCAGGGCATTGTTTGATGGGATGCAAGGCGCTGCTGCCGAAGCCGGGCATGCCAGAAATGCTGAATATATTTCCAAGGCCATAAAAGAAAGGTTCGGTGAATAAGCTATTAATTAAAAACCCCCAATAATATACTATGTATTCTGCAAAAATCCAGGCCCTCTTGAAGAAAAAGAAAATTCAGGTGGGGGACAGGGTCCTGGTAAAGAAGCTGGGCAGGAAAATGGAGGGAATCCTGATGCCGCAAACAGAGGCTGGTGATTCTGAAACCCTGGTTATCAAGCTTGATTCAGGGTATAATATTGGGATTAAGTTCAGGAACGCAGGGATTGAGAAGTCCAGGACCAGGAAGCCAAGGGCGGTTAAGGAAGAAGGGGAATTTGAGATGGGCAAGACCAGGAAGGGCCTCCTTAAGGTAAAGTTCAGTTCTAATAAGCCTCCTGTATCCATAGTTTCAGTAGGGGGGACAATCGCCTCCAGGGTGGATTACAGGACAGGGGGGGTCAAGGCAATGGAGGACCCCAGGGAATTCCTGCACAATGTGCCAGAGCTGGGGAAGATTGCCAATATAAAAGCAATAGAGAGGCCCTTCACAAAGATGTCAGAGGACATGGACCATAAGGACTGGCAGGAGATTGCCAGGATGGTTGCAAAACGGCTTAATTCAGGGGACAAGGGAGTGATAGTGACCCATGGGACGGATTTCCTGCACATGACTGCTGCTGCTTTGTCTTTTTTCTTAAGGAATTTGACAAAGCCCGTTGTCCTTGTGGGCTCGCAGAGGTCAAGCGACAGAGGAAGTTCTGACGCAGGCTTGAACCTGATTTGCGCAGCCCATGCGGCAACAGGCGAAATAGCTGAAGTGGGTATCTGCATGCACGGCAGGATGGATGATGACTACTGCCTCTTCATAAGGGGGACCCATGCCAGGAAGATGGACAGCCAGAGGAGGGATGCCTTCAGGCCCATAAACGAATACCCCCTGGCCAGGATATGGCCCGACGG
>JAUXAV010000080.1 GCA_030619735.1 Candidatus Aenigmatarchaeota archaeon
AACCATGCCCGAATATATATATAGAGCCTCCGGAATGCGGCCCTGATGAGAGGCTTATAGCAGATCATGACAGCAACGGCTGCTTTATCGGCTACCACTGCAAATATGAGGGGGGCCCAGGGGAATGCCCGGACTGGAAGCCGGAAGAGCCAAGGTGCGGCCAGAACGGATACCCTGTTGCTGATTTTGACAGTAACAAGTGCCTTATAGGCTGGCACTGCGAATATGAAGAGCCGCCCGAGCCCCCGCTAGAGGAGCCCCATGGATGCCCTGTGAATGATGTATGCCCTGACAAGGTCACAAAACCGTGCAGATGGGAAACCACTGCAGGGGAAGAGGGAGGGCGCTGCATCTGCGACCCCTGCCCCCCGCCCCAGGGCTGCAGGGAGGTCAGGGACCCTGAAACAGGGTATGTGCATACGACCTGCGGGACACAGCCAGGAGAATGCCCTGACATACCCAAAGATGAATGGGATAAATGCATGGCAAAGGAGGGGAGGCCTGAATTAAGAAAGGACAATATGGGATGCGAGTTCATCTCATGCGAATTCGGGGGGAATGAACCGCAGTTCTATCAGAACTGGGAGGAGTGCCCTTCAGAGGAGGAAATGAACAGGGTCAAGGAGAAGTGCAGGAGCATGGGAATGGAGGACAGGGTAGTGAGGGAAGGCGGCTGTTATTTTGTTAAGTGCATGCCAAAGGGGCAGGAGCCCTGGGGGTCCGAGTGCCCTGTGATAAGCTTTGAGCAGAAGGAATCCGTGTTCAGGAGGTGCGAGAGCATGGGGCAGGCAGTGACAGAGGCCTGGGATGAAAGGGGCTGCATGCACCTCAGGTGCGCTGATGAGGGGGAATGCATGAGGCTGCCCCCGGATGCATTCAGGAAGTGCGAGGAAGGGGGAGGGGAGCTCATTACAAGGGATGATGAGAACGGCTGCGTTGTATGGCATGAGTGCGTGATGAGGGGGAATGCGGAGAATATCTTTTATGAGAGGCCGGAGAGGATGCCCGGGACAACGGAGCTTCTGGAAATGGCATTCAAGCTGGAGGGCCTGAGGATAGAGCTGGACAAGCTCGCCAGGAAGAGCGATGACATTGCGGATTACTATGCGTCCACGGGCTCTTCAGATGAGGAGAAGTTCAGGAGGGTCGCGGACATGTTTGATTCGGCAAAGGGCGCGGTGGATGATATAAAGAACAAGATAAGGAACAGGCTTGAGCACATAACAATGGACGATATAATGGAGATAAAGCACGATATCAACTACATAAAGGACGTCATAATAAAGGACATACTCTATGTGATGCTGAGCACTGGGGAGGAGATTGTAGAGAGGATAGAAGGCGGGACTGAAGGAAGCTGCGGAACAGACGGCAGGTGCTTTGACAATGCCTTAAGGGTCTGCGAGCCAGTGGAATTCATGCCAGAGGGCTACCAGGGCCCCACAATGAATATCGTAGGGCTTGAGGGCGATGCCTGCGTAATGAATGTCAGGCTGCCTGAGGGAATGGGCCCGCCCGGAATGGGAGCCCTGGAGATGACCTGCAGGGTCAGGAACTATGCAATGGGCATACGCGACCCTGAGCAGGACCTGATACCCTTCTGCGAGGGGACCATGAAGGACATGATAGACCAGTACGGGATGGGGCCGGGACCCGGGGGGCCGGGAGGCCCAGGAGGCCCAGGGCCGGGACCTGGAGAAATGTTCAGGATGTGCAGCCCTGAGGATGAGAGGGCAATGAAAGAATGCGGAAACCGCGGGGGCGCGCCGCAAAGCGACCCCACCCCTCAGGGATGCGAGATATACACCGGCTGCGAGGAACATGAGTTCAGGCCGGGACCAGGGCCAGGACCGGGCTACCAGGAGCCCTATCAGCCCGGACCCAGCTCAGGGGGCGGCGGAGGCGGAGTGATGCCCTGCTCCGGCTGCCTTGATAACGGCGTGTGCGACCCTGGTGAATGTCCTGATTGTCCTGACTGCAGAGGAGGTGGATACTGATGAGAAAGGCATTAATCTTGCTCCTGATGGTTCTGATTGTTTTCACCATGGCTGTATCAGGATGCACTGAGCCAGGGGAAGGGGCAATCACAACAAGCGGAGAGGCATCAGATGCAATAACAGAGATAGGCGAGGGCGTGGGCGACGTAGGCGAAATACTTGAGGACATTGACAGGAAGCTCAGTTAGCGAAAGCACAGCTCTTCAGGATTTTTGCAGGATGAGTTTTTAGCAGGTCCTGGTTTTGCCGGTTCTTCCAGGATACCCCCATGCAAAGCTTTAAATTTCTTAATCCCCAACTAAATAAAGTGATAGAATGTCAGTAATCGGATGCCCGAAACTTTGGGTAAGACCCAACGGAGAATACAGGGTTAACGACTTCATAACCCCTGAAGCAGACGAAATAAAGGCGAAGGCAGAAGAGATAATAGCAGAAGAAGGGGGAGTGGATATATTAAGGGCATGCTTCAACTTTGTGAGCCATGAAATCAAGTATGTTTCGGATTTAAAGACGCTAGGGCACAGCGAATATTGGTTATATCCAGGAGAAACACTAGGACGAGGAGAAGGAGACTGTGAAGACACCGCTTTCTTACTGGCTTCATTGCTGCTTGCCTCGGGGTTTGAAAACATGGACGTAAGGGTGCCTTTGGGAAGATATGGACGGTGGCCCTTCGGCGGGGGGCATGCCTGGACAGAAGTTTTCACTGATGAACTTCCAACCTGGGCTGGCATAGCTGATTGGTATATCCTTGAAAGCACATCTGACGAACCCTTAAAAATGGGAGAGAATGCCCGGTCAATAGATGAAGGTTATAATAGATTCTTTAAAAAATATTCACCAGAACTATATGTATACCGTGACCATTGCGAACCAGGGCCTGGTAAGAGCGGCCTGTATGACCGCCATAATTTATTCCCTGATTAGGCGGGATTTCTTGACCAGGCTCAAAAAACCATTTCTTCTGGAAGCAGGAGCGGAAAGCATTTAATTTTGCTTTTCAATTCTATTCTATGGACAGCGTTAAGAAGGTCCTGGAGCTCTCGGGGTTCGGGAGGCTGAACCCAGTTCAGAGGCTTGCTCTGGATTCCGGTCTCCTGGAGGGCAAGAGCCTGGTTGTTGCCGCTCCCACAGCCTCGGGCAAGACCCTCATTGCTGAGATTGCCAGCCTGGAGGCTGTGAAGGCCGGAAAAAAGGTAGCCTATATCGTCCCCTTAAAGGCCCTGGCCTCTGAGAAATATGAGGAGTTCAGGGAAAGATACGGGCCCCTGGGCATAAAGGTCGGGATATCCATAGGGGATTTTGATTCCTCAGGCCCCTGGCTCGCCAGCTATGACATCATCATTTTCACATCAGAAAAACTGGACTCTCTCCTCAGGCACGGCCTGCCCTGGGCAGAGCAGATAGGGCTCGTTGTAGCGGATGAAATCCATCTCCTGAACGACCCCGGGAGAGGACCCACCCTGGAGCTTGTGCTGACAAGGCTCAGGCAGGTTGCAGACCCCCTCATCTTGGGCCTCTCCGCAACCATTAATAATTACCAGGAGCTTGCGGACTGGCTCGAAGCAGAAGCTGTCAAATCTGATTA
Source organism: Candidatus Aenigmatarchaeota archaeon (assembly GCA_030619735.1). Taxonomy (GTDB): domain Archaea; phylum Aenigmatarchaeota; class Aenigmatarchaeia; order QMZP01; family JAUXAV01; genus JAUXAV01. Next base: position 3,586 of record JAUXAV010000080.1, read on the forward strand.
CAGGCCTGTGAAGCTCTACAAGGGCATATGCTTTGACGGTGAGGCAAGATTCATGCCCAAAAGGAGATTCAGGGTCCGGGACATCCCCATCACCCGGCTCTCGGAACAGACCCTGGAGAAGGGAAAACAGGCCCTGATATTCATCAACACCAGGAGGGGGGCAGAGTCCTCTGCAGAGAAGCTGGGCAAGCTGCTGAGGGACAGGCTCAAGCCAGAGGAAAAGAAAAAACTCCTGGAGCTTTCAGGCAGGATAGCAAGGGCCCTGGGGCAACCCACAAAGCAGTGCAGGAGGCTCGCCTCCTGCATAGAGAACGGGGTCTCATTCCATCACGCAGGCCTTATGAACAGGCAGAGGAGCATGATAGAGAAGGCATTCAGGCAGGGCATAATAAAGATTGTATGTGCCACCCCCACCCTTGCGGCTGGTTTAAACCTCCCTGCCTGGAGAATAATAATCCGGGACCTCAAGAGGTTTTCCTCATTCAGGGGCATGGATTACATACCCGTCCTGGAAATCCAGCAGATGATGGGGAGGGGGGGAAGGCCACAATATGACAAGGAGGGCGAGGCCATCCTGCTCCCCAAGAACAAGGCAGAGGCCAGCTATGCCTGGGATAATTACATTAAGGGGGAGCCGGAGGACATAACCTCCAAGCTCGGGGTGGAGCCCGTGCTCAGGATGCATGTCCTGGCCCTGATAGCATCCGGAGCCACCGCAACCAGGAAGGAGCTGATGGAATTCTTCTCCAAGACCTTCTATGCCCACCAGTATCAGGACCTCCAGAGCCTGGAGAAAATACTGGACAGGGTCCTGGAACTCCTGGAGAATTTTAAATTTATAACAGCAGGGAAGGAAGGGGAAGAGGATGGCGGGGAGGGCGGGAAAGACCTGTTCAAAGCCGCATCCAGCCTCCTGGAAAGGGAAGGTGAGGAGCTGAAGCCCACCAGGATAGGCAGGAGGGTGTCAGAGCTCTATATAGACCCCCTGACCGCCAACCATCTGATAAAGAGCCTGGAGAAGGCCAGAAAGCCGGGCCAGGGCCTATCCCATCTGGCTATACTCCATACCGTTTCCAACACAATAGAGATGAAGCCCCTGCTCAGCATGAGGAAGAAGGACTTTGAGAACATAGAGGAGGCCCTGGCCCAGGCAGAGCCGGAGCTCCTGGATAAGCCCCCCAGTCCCTGGGACCTGGAGTATGATGACTTCCTGAGGAGCATTAAAACTGCCATGATGCTCAGGGGCTGGACCCGGGAGGTTGGAGAGGACAATCTGCTTGAAGGGTTCGGGGTCACGCCAGGGGAGCTCAGGGCAAGGCTTGACATTGCGGACTGGCTCCTATACTCCATACAGGAACTGGGCCTTTTGCTGGGCCATAGGAATTTGCTTAAGGAGATAAGGAAGAGCAGGCTCAGGGTAAAGTACGGGGTAAGGAAGGAGCTCCTGCCGCTTGTGAGGCTGAAAAAAATAGGAAGAAGGAGAGCCAGACTTCTCTTTAATTCCGGGGTCAAGGGCCTGAAGGATTTGAGGAAAATCCCCCTGCAGAGCCTGGAAAGATTAATAGGAACAAAAACAGCAAGGGACGT
>JAUXAV010000154.1 GCA_030619735.1 Candidatus Aenigmatarchaeota archaeon
GGCCTCCTGTTCTCCAGCTCCACCAGGGCTTCCAGGGAATGGACAGGGTCCGGGTTCCCGAGCCTCTCCCTTGCCAGGATTCCCATCCTCAGCCCTACCACCAGGAAGGGCCCCAGATGCCCATGGAACCTCTTTCCGTAATCAAGCAGCTCTTTTGACTTCATTTGGACATCTCCTTATTAATCCTTTCCAGAAACCTTTCCAGGGAATCCAGGGGGATTCTTGCCCCTGCAGCCTCCATATGGCCCCCTCCGGAGCCCCCTACCTCTTCCGCTGCCTTCTCAGCCAGGAGGTTCAAAGGGAAATCACCCGTTCTCTTCCTTATGGTTATGTCCAGGTATTTCCTCCTTGTATATATGGACAGCCCGACAGGAGAACTGGTCACAGTGGCCGCAAACAGGGCAGAGGGCCCCCTGAAGCCGAAGAGGGGCAAATCCTTTACATACCCTATACCACCCAGCCTCCTTGCATTCCTCTTCACAAGCCTGTATATACGGAATTCTCTATTGACAGCTGATTTTGCAAAATCCACCAGGCCCTTCACATCAGAAGGGTTTCTGCCAGAGGCCAGGGTTTTCACTATCCTCCTCTTCTCCTCATACCTGGAGAATTTATTGGACTTTATCCCGAGCACAAGGGCTGACACCTCAAAATAGATTGCCCTGTGGTCCCAGTTCCTCATCCTGTCCCTTACAAACTCCGTATCCTCTGAATAGTCAGCAATTGCCCCGTAGAGGGCAGGCCACACCCTCTCTTTCGGCAAATCCTTCTGGTAGTGCCTGTATATGAGCTCCGAGGCGCTGACATTCAAGTCATGCACATACAGCTTCACAGAATCCCTTACATCCCTTTCCCTTATCCCCCGGGGAACCGGATGGTGGTCAAAATACAGGACCTCCTTCCTCTCCCCCAGAAGCTTTAGGATTTCCCCTGCATCCCTTTTTGTCAGGGCAATATCGCAGATTATTATCCTATCCTCCCCTGCTTCATACTGCAAATCCTTCAAAAGACTGACAGGCTTTGTAAAGAACACCCTTGCATCCGGGAACCTGGACAGGGCTATTGCACCAGCGCATATCCCGTCCCCGTCGCCATGTGTCAGTATAACAGTCCCCATGAATTATTCTTGGGCAGGGGTTTTAAATTAGTTGGAAACCGGAGGGTGTCCCCTGTGGGAAAGAACTGGGAACAATTTAAATACCTTCCCCCCAAATCTGAATATGGCAGAGCAATACGTTTATATGTTTGATGAGATGAAGGCAAGCCCTGAGAATGTCATACTCCTGGGCAACAAGGGGGCCCAGCTTGCAGAGATGACATCCATAGGTTTGCCTGTTCCCCCAGGATTCACCATAACAACGGTTGCATGCAATACCTTCTATGAACAGGGCAAGAAATGGCCTTCCGGGCTGGAGGAGCAGATGAAGGAGAAGCTCGCAAAACTGGAAACCAGGATGGGAAAGAAGCTGGGCGACCCCGAGAATCCGATGCTTGTTTCTGTCCGCTCCGGCTCCTATGTATCAATGCCCGGCATGATGGACACGGTCCTTAACCTTGGCCTTAATGAGCAGAGCGTCCAGGGCCTGGCAAAGCAGGCCAACAACGAGAGGATGGCATGGGATTCCTACCGAAGGTTCATCCAGATGTTCGGCGACGTGGTGATGGGCGTGGAGCACGCCAAGTTCGAGAGGGTCCTGGAAGGGGTAAAGGAGGCAAAGGGCGCCAAATACGATACTGACCTGAAGGTAGAGGACCTGAAGGAACTGGTCAAGAAATACAAGGAAATGGTGAAGCAGGAGATAGGAAAGGGCTTCCCATCCGACCCCTGGGAGCAGCTTAAGATGTCAATAGATGCTGTATTCAACTCCTGGAACAACAAGAGGGCGGTAGCATACAGGAGGATAAACAAGCTCAGGAACGATGCAGGCACCGGGGTCAATATCCAGGCCATGGTATTCGGCAACAGGGGCAATGGCTCAGCAACAGGGGTGGGCTTCACCAGGAACCCTGCAACCGGTGAAAAGGAACATTACGGCGAATACCTTCTGAACGCCCAGGGCGAGGATGTTGTAGCAGGAATCAGGACCCCCAAGCACATAGACGACATGAAGAAGGAGCTCCCAAAGCCATATGAAGAGCTGATAAAGGTTTACAGCATTCTGGAAAAGCACTACAAGGATTTGCAGGATTTTGAGTTCACCATAGAAGAAGGAAAACTCTTCCTGCTCCAGACCAGGAAGGGCAAGAGGACAGCGCAGGCAGCGGTTAAGATTGTAGTGGACATGGTAAAGGAAGACCTGATAACACAGGAAGAGGCGATAATGAGGATAGACCCCAACCAGCTGGACCAGCTCCTCCACAAGCAGCTGGACCCCATTGCAAAGCAGAAGAACGAGATAATCGCAAAGGGCCTTCCTGCCTCCCCGGGTGCAGCAGTGGGGACAATTGTCTTCACTGCAGAGAAGGCAAAGGAGCTTGCAGACGATGGCAGGAAGGTTGTTCTGGTCAGGACCGAGACAAGCCCTGAAGATATTGAAGGCATGCATGCTGCACAGGGCATGCTAACATCCAGGGGGGGCATGACCAGCCACTGTGCGGTTGTAGCCAGGGGCATGGGAAAATGCGCTGTTGTGGGATGCGGAGCCGTGGTGATAAATGAAGGTGAAAAGACCATAAGGATTAATGACCTGGTCCTGAAGGAGGGGGACTGGCTCTCCCTGGACGGGGGGGCAGGAGAGGTCTTCCAGGGACAGATACCCACAACTGAACCTGAAATAAAGGGAGAATTCAAGAGCCTTATGGGCTGGGTTGACCAGGCCAGGAAGCTGGGCGTCAGGACAAATGCC
>JAUXAV010000286.1 GCA_030619735.1 Candidatus Aenigmatarchaeota archaeon
GAAAGATATGCTGCGCCCAGGGCGGTAGTTTCTGCAACTTTAGGTCTTACTACCGGAACTCCCAGGATATCGGATTGAAACTGCATTAAGAAGTTGTCTCTAACTGCTCCGCCATCGACTTTTAATTTTTTTAAATTAATCCCTGAATCTTTTTGAATAACTTCCAATACATCACGGCTCTGATAAGCTATTGACTCTTCTGCTGCTCTTAAAATATGCTCTTTCTTTGCTCCCCGGGTTAGCCCTACAATGATACCCCGAGCATACATATCCCAGTAGGGAGCGCCAAGACCCACAAAGGCGGGGACTAAATAAACTCCATTAGTATCTTTAACTTTTGAGGCATATTTTTCAATTTCAGAAGAGCTATTTATCATCCCAAGTTCGTCCCTTAACCACTGCACTACTGCTCCAGCGATAAAGATACTCCCTTCTAAGGCATATTCTACTTTACCATTAACCCCCCAGGCAATTGTGGTCAAAAGACCATTCTTGGAGGGAACAATTTTCTCTCCGGTATTCATCAAGATAAAACATCCGGTTCCATAAGTATTTTTAGCCATACCCGGCTCATAGCAGGCCTGGCCAAAAAGGGCGGCTTGCTGGTCTCCGGCATCACCGGATATAGGAATTTCCCTACCAAATATCTCTTTATTTGTGCTACCATAAATATAACTCGAAGGTAGAACTTTGGGGAGCATCTCTCGAGGAATATCCAGTTCTGTTAATATCTCTTCATCCCAATCGAGATTATGAATATTGAATAACATTGTGCGAGAAGCGTTGGAATAATCGGTAACATGAACTTTGCCTTTAGTTAAATTCCAGATAAGCCAGCTATCCACTGTACCAAAAAGAACTTCTCCTTTTTGGGCTTTCTCTCTGGCCTCACCTACATTATCTAAAATCCACTTAATTTTGGTGCCGGAAAAATAGGCATCAACTACCAGCCCGGTCTTTTTTTGGATAATCTCCGTCAGCCCTTTATTTTTAAGTTGGTCACATATAGGAGCAGTCCTTCGACATTGCCATACTATAGCATTATAAACCGGCTCACCCGTTTTTTTATCCCAAACTACAGTAGTCTCCCTCTGATTAGTTATTCCGATAGCAGCTATATCGCCCGCTTCCAAGCCAGCCTTATCTAAAACAGTTTTTGCCACTTCTACTTGAGAAGACCAAATTTCCATGGGGTCATGTTCTACCCAACCAGGTTTAGGATAAATCTGTTTAAATTCTTTACTGGCAGTACTAACTATAGTTCCACTATGATTGAAAATTATCGTTCGAGAACCGGTAGTTCCCTGATCCAGAGCCATG
>JAUXAV010000045.1 GCA_030619735.1 Candidatus Aenigmatarchaeota archaeon
TCCCTGCCTATCGTAAATATATGGTCCCTGCCCTTAAGCTTCTCAGCCAGCTGCCTTATATGCTCCTTTGTGTTCCTGGATGTCAGATTATAGACCAGGTTCCAGGCATAGGTAAGCTCCTGCTTCCCCTTCTCATACTCCCCTGCGACAGCATAGGCAAGCAGGAGGAGCAGGGCAAGCTGGGAGGTATAGGTCTTGGTGCTCAGGACGCATATCTCAGGCCCCGCATTCATCAGCAGGAAGTCATCCGAGTGCCTTGTGAGGGTGGAGCCCCTCACATTCACTATGGACAGGACCTTGGCATTCTTCCTTTTCGCAGCCTTCACAGCATCCAGCACATCAGCAGTCTCCCCGGACTGGGATACTGCAATAACCAGGGTCTTCTCTGTCAGGAAATGCTCATAATTGGGGAACTCCGAGGCCAGCACAACATTGATATGCTTTTTGGTTATCCTTGAGAACATATAGCTTGCTGACAGGCATGCATGGTATGAGGAGCCGCATGCAACAAAGAAGACCCCCTTTGCATCATTAATGTCCCTGGCAATCCTGTTGATTATCCCGGGGTCCTGCTCAGTGGCCTTTTTTATGGTATCTGCCTGCTCCATTATCTCCTTCAGCATGTAATGGGCAAAGACCCCCTTCCTTGCCTCCTCGGCATCCCAGCCTATGGTGTCCACCTGCCTTTCCACACTCTTCCCTGTTTCCAGGTTGTATATCTCCAGGCCCTTGTTCAGAACCAGGAAATCATTCTCATACAGGTATATCACATTCTTGGTGTGCTCCAAAAAGGCGGGTATATCCGAGGCAATGAAATATTCCCCCTTTCCCACACCCAGCACCAGGGGGCTTCCCTTCCTTGCCGCAATCATCTCCCCCTTCTTATTGACCGCAACTATGGCATAGTTTCCCTCAAGCCTTTTCAGGGCCTTCATGGCGGCATCCCTGAAACTCCTCCCCCTGGAATACTCCTCAATCAAATGGCATATGACCTCTGTATCCGTCCCTGAGGAGAATTTATGGCCCCTGCCCTCAAGCTCCTCTTTCAGCTCCTGGAAGTTCTCAACTATCCCGTTATGCACAAGGCTTATTTCCCCCCTGCAGTCCGTATGGGGATGGGCGTTCTCCCTGCTGACCTTCCCGTGTGTGGCCCAGCGTGTATGGGCGATTCCAACAAAGCCAGGAAGCTTTGAAAAATTCAGACTCTTATCCGCATCCCTTATCCTTCCCTTATCCTTCTTTATAAAAACCCTTCCCCCGGAAACCGTTGCCATCCCCACGGAATCATAACCCCTGTATTCCAGCCTCTTTATGGACTTGAGAAGGATATCACTTGCCTTTTTATTCCCTACATACCCGGTAATGCCGCACATAAATCTATTTTGCAATAGTAATATAAAGGTTTTCTGAACGATAGAGGGGTTTAAATATTTAACTAAAATAATATTTATTATGATAATAGTTGATATAAAAAAATTAGCAGAGGATATTAGAGGATTATTGGATAATGAGACTTATTCAGTAAAGACAGAAAGGTGTAGGGAATCTGAAGGGGACAAGGTTGGGATTTTTATTCCAGATGATGAAATTTATCCCATAGCCCGAGTAGGATATAATGGTTCAAATCATCGTGATATAATTATAGAAGAATCACGGGCTCCTCCCCCTTTCGCAGGAAGAGAAAAAGAATATGCCAAACTATTAAAGCAGCACAGGCCCAGACTGCAAAAAATGGGTGAAGAATTAGAAATAGGGGCACAAAGGAAAGAAGGAAATCTGGCAGTTATTTATATAGACCAAGTCATATAGAGGCGTTCTGAATTGAATATAAATCATCAGAAAAGCGTAAAGGTCTCAATATAGAGCTCGTCCAGGACCTCATTCCCGGACTTTACCTGGGAATACCATGAAAGCCCCTTACCCGCTATTGCCAGGAGTATGGGCTTCTCTATCTGGTATGCGGGATAATCAGGGTTTTCCATAATCATCTGCTGGTATGCCTCGCTCCCTGTGGTGTTCAGAATCCTGTCCCTGGGCTCCCTGTATTCCACTATCTGCTGTGGGGAGGTGAAGTTCTCCTGGGTCACTATCAGGTTCCCTATATACAGGCCTTTACTGTCCTCTATGGGCGCAATCCAGTAAAAGGCCTCGCCCTCCTTCCATACAGTTAAAGGCTCCCCTGCAGCCCCCCCGGGGAACCTGGCCATACCCTGCTCTCCCTTAAGCCATTCACCTGCGGATGCTTTCACGTCCTGCGCTTCCTCATCCAGGGGCTCGGTGCATCCTGATATCAGGACAACTCCCATTAAAACCAGGGCTGCAAGCGCAATCTTCCTGTCCATAGAATCACTCAATTAAGAATTAATTTGGAGGCAGGGTTTTAAAAATTTAACCCAGGCTATTCCAAGATTATTGGCGAGGAGACCCTTATCACCCTCATCTTGTGCTCAAGCTCCTCCATCTTCCTGAGCAGGGGCTTTATATCTATCCTCTCTATATTGTTCTCAATCCATTCCTGCTTGGTCTTTATAATCTCCAGGTCCCTTCTGAGCTCCTCCATATCAGGCCCCTTTACCTGGCCCCCTTCCGGTTTCGGAATCCCTGGCCCATTTTTAAGGTCTTCCATCTCAGAACTGAGCCTCTCCTCCAGGCCCTTACCGTCTATAATAACCTTATTGACCTGGGACTTCATTGCGCCCATCTCCCTCTGGAATTTCTCCTCAAACTTCTTCACGTTGCTGTCCTCCACCTGGCTCCTCAGCATCTCCAGCTCCTTCCCGAACATGCGAATCTTTTTATTGATTTCGCCCAGCTTTGATTCGGTAATCCCCCCCAGGAGCCCCTCAATATCCTTCCCCTTTACCAGCTCCTTTACGCCCTTCCCGGCCATATCCCTGACAGCCCCTATCTCCCTTTCCAGCTTCCCTATCCTTCCAGCCAGGGGACTCAGGTCCCGGACAGGACCAGCCGGTTTCCCTCCCCCCGTATCCCTGAGTTTTTTATCAATAACCTCATTGACAGTCCTCCTTATCACATTCCTCAGCATATCAACCTCGCTCCGGAATGCCTTTACCCCGCTTTTAGTGCCTGCCATAGCTTATCATCTCTTCTTCTTTAAAATCCTTCTCCCCATCCCAATCCTGCTCTCCAGGTCCCTTACTTCATTTTTAATCTGCGTCTTTATAACCCTGTTTATATTTTCTGTCCTGGGGGTTAATATTTCTAATTCCTGCTTCTCCTGAATCTTGGATATCTCATCCAGCCTCTTTGCCAGGCTGTCGGTTTCTGTGTTTGTCCTGTTCTCTAGGTTCTCCATGAATTCCTTCATAAGGCTGAGCTGCTGCCTGGCCTCCTGCCCCGAGGCCTCCAGGACATCAAACCTTTTCTCAAGCCCCTTTCCCGGGCCCTCTGCTATCCTGCCCCTAAGCTCTCCCAGACCGGCCTCCAGGGTTGCCAGCCCCTTCTCCAGGCCCCTGACCGCCATCTTATTGGATTCAATGCTTCCTTCAAGGCCCTGACCCAGAACCTTCACGCCCCTGACCTCGTCCCTGAACCCCTTGAGCCCCGCCACACTATTCGCAATCCTCTTCTCTGCGGCAGAGAGCCTGTCCAGCCTCAGCTTCAGGCGCCTGATTTCCTTCAGCTTCTTTTCAATGCCCCCGGCCGCCCTGCCAGCGGCCCTCTTTACAGCCTTCTCAGCCTCCTGCCTCAGCCCGGCAATCATGCTATTCATCCCTGACTCCATGGCCAGGAGCTTGCTCTCCTGCTGGAGCACCAGGTCCTCCTTTAATTTTCCCATCTCGCTCAGGGCCTTTCCTACAGAGCCCTTCAGGTCATTCAGCCCCGCAAGCCTGCCCCCTATATCCTGGATTTCCTCCCTCCTAACAAGCCCCGCAAGCTCCCCCCTTTTCACGAAACCCTTCATCTCCCCGAGCCTCTTGTCAATGCCCGCCTCCAGCGCAGGGATTCTCTCCATTCTCTTCTTAAGCCCTCTGATTTCCATTGCATTCAGCTTCATGCCCCTGCTGACCCTTTCCTCCAAACCGGGAACAGATGCCTGGCTCTCCTGTCTGAGGCTTTCCAGCCCCTTCCCTACCCTGTCCTCCAGAACCATCATCCTGTTCTGCTGGTGAAGAATCAGGTCCTCCTCAAGCCTTTCCAGCTTCTTTATCTGCTTCGTGATTTTGCCCTCATTTATCAGGTTAGAGAGCCTTAAAATGTTCCCTCCGAGCCTCTTTATCTCCTGACTGTTGACCTCTATCTTGCCTGAAATGCCGCCCTTGATGCCCCCAACACTTTCCTTGAGCCTCTTTATCTCCCGGGCATTCGCCTGCGCCTGGGCCGAAAGCCCTTCCCTGAGCCGGTTCTCCACACCAGCCCCTATGTTTTCAGAGCTGTCCTTAATCTCCCCAAGCCTCTCCAGGAGAAGCGTCTGGAACTCCTTCATCCTCTCCTGCTGCTGGAGGGTGAGCCCTTCCTTCAGGTTGTCAATACCCTCCATCTCCTCCTTCATCCTGCTCTCAAAATCAGCATATCTCCCCTCATTGAGCTTTATCTGCTGGGTCAGGTTCTCTTTCAGCTTGTTTACTATACCGGTTTTCTGCGCAACATCCTCCCTCAGCTCCAGCACAGCCTTGTTGACATTCTGGTTGAAACCCGTCTTGAAGTCCTCCATCTTCTTTGCCATGGACTTCTCCAGGCCGCCTATGAGCCTTTCCAGCTCCTTTTCCAGCCTTGCAACCTTACTGGTTGCAGAGCCGAGCCTGGTTTCAATGCCTTTGGCAGTCTCTGCGCTGAGCCTGTTTAATTCACTCCTTATCCCTGTTTCCAGTTCCTCAAGCCTTTCATTCTGCGCCCTTGTCCTCTGCCCGAATTTTATACTGATTCCTTTCTTGAGCTCCTCAATATCCTGTTTCTTTGCAAAGTTCCCCAGGATATTCTCAATCCCCTCTATGTGCCTCCCCTTCTCCTTCAATCCACTGGAAATGCCCTTCAGCCTTGACCTGATGCTGGAAACCCTTTTCGCATTGCCCTCGGCAGCGGCCTTCAGGAGCTCAAAATCCTCAGGGGGCTTTGCGGCCTTCAGGACAGTAATCTCGCTACCCAGCCTTTCCAGTTCAGCCTCAACGCCTCTGAGGGCTTCCTGCAGCTGCAGAATGTTTTCCTTCAGCTCCTTCGGGATTTCAGTCCTTATAATGGGCTTCGGCTTTGCAGGTTTTGGCATTGCTGCAGCCTTGAGCTCTCCTCCACACTCTATGCAAAAGCTGTCGCTGTCCGGATACTCTTTCCCGCACTTAGGACATCTCTTCATCTACTTCACCTTTACCCCGCATTTCCTGCAGAACTTTGCATGCGACGGGAGCTCTGCCCCGCACTTGGAGCATTCAACAGCAACCGGCTTTGCAGGTTTTTTAACCGGAGGCCTTTCAATGACCTTCGGCTTTTCAGGCTCGACAGCCTCCCTGGGTTTAGCGGTCTTTAGCTTCCATATATTCTTGGTGTTCTCCTCTACCATCAGCCTTAGCTTTTCCATCTGTTTTGAAAGCCCCAGAACACCCTTTGCACCCTTCGGGAGGCTCTTGAGGCCTGACTTCAATCCCTCAACACTCTTTGCATACTCCTCTGCCTCCTCAGGCTTCATTCCCAGGCCCTGGGTTTCAATCTTCCTCACCCTCTTGTCAATGTCATCAACAACCTTTATCATATCCTCCAGGCCCCCGGAGCTCGTCTTCTTTATCTCAGCCATAATCTTGTCCATATTATCAGCCAAATTCTTCAGTTCCCTGAATTCCCCGACATGCTCGGCAAACTTTCCAAGCTCCCTTATTTTCTCAATGGTCTCGGGGCTAGGGACAGAAGTAGTGAGCTTGAGCTTCTCTATCTCATTCTTCAGGTTTATGATATCAAGCTTGTTTACAAGCTGCAAATCCTCCAGCTCCGTAAGCTTACTCATAATGGTATTCAATTTCTCTTCCAGCGATATAGGAGCTTCTTCCCCATCAGGCATAAACCATACCCCATTTTGTCTAAATACTGTTAATTATTTGGCTTTGTTCCTTAATTAATTTAATAAACTTCAATACACTGCAAACTCAATGCAAACCTTCCAGATGCCTGGCCCGTAAGGCAGGACCCTTCTCTTGTTTAAAATCTTAAATCTTCTTTTCAGCTTCCTGCATTCCTTCTTAACCAGTTCCCCTGCTTCCTCAAAAACGCTTTCCAGTTTCCCCCAGTAATACAGGTGTATTACTCCCCCTCTTTTCACGCACCTTATGGCAAGGCCCAGATACTTATACGCCCCCTTTGGCAGGGGCATCACCACCCTGTCCATTCCCTTCAAACCAGGGCACAGCTTTTCCACGTCCCCGCATAAGGGCTCCACAACATACTTCAGCCTGTTCAGCTCAATGTTCTCCCTCATATATCTGCAGGCGGTCCTGTTCAGCTCCGCACACCAGACCTTCTTCACCCCAGGCTGTTTCTTTGCTATGGCTATGGCAAAGGGCCCCACCCCCCCGAACATGACCAATACCCTTTCCCCCGGCTTTACCTGCCCGGCAACCCTCTGCCTCTCCGTGGATTCCCTTGGGGAGAAATAGCATTTAGCAACATCCAGCCTCAGCCTGTACCCGTGCTCTATATGCTCGGTTACAGTTCCTTTCCCGTAAAGCTTTCTGAATTTCCTGAGCCTCAGCCTCCCCTTCCTCTCACCGCCCTTCCTCAGCACGGTCTTTACATGCCCGTGCCTCTTCAGAATCTCCCTTGCCTCTTTCCTCCCTCCCTCCTCTATCACTGCCACGTTCCCTATTACATCAAACGCCCCGAGTTTTGCTTTTTTTCCAGCCATATATTAACCTTTAAATAAGGGAATATAAAATACTCACTATGATAGAGCTGATATTCGACGGAAAGCAGGTATTTTCCAAAGACCCGGAGTCAGTGGAGAAGCTTGAGAAGAACTATTTCGGCAGCCCTAAAAAGGTCGGCATCTCGAGCAAAGCGAGAGATGACGAGATGTCTCGTGCCCCTTTCGCGAGGGGACGAGGCACGAGCATGGTATTCCTGGAGCCTGAAGAGGCCCTGTATATAATGATGTTCCAGAACGGCAGGTGCAGGGACAGGTCCGGAAAGGACATCTCATTCAACCATCTGGCCTCCCATTTCGCGAAAAAGGAGAGGAGGCTGATTATAAGATACAGCGCATACAGGGACTGGAGGGACCGGGGCCTGGTTCTGAAGAGGTTTGTAAAGCCGAAAAAGAAAAGGAAGTCAAAGAAGACCCATAAGAGATACCCATCCATACCCCTCGCCAGGGAAAAATTCCAGGCGCAGGCATACTGGTATCCGGATTCCATGTTCTCAGTGATAGAGCAGAAGACCCTGGGAAAGGAACTATTTGACAGGTTCTGGTTCGGGCAGTACGGGATATACAAGCAGGACCGCGGCTTTCTCCTGAAGCTTGACTTCATGGAGACCATATTTCTTTCCAGGCACATGGGTCTTGAGATTATAAACGCTGAAACAGGCAAGCCAATAAAGCCGGGGGAAATCCTCAAGCAGGTGGTCAAGGAAAGGGAGTATGCCAGGCAGCTGTATGACGTGTATGAGGACTGGAGGCTCCGGGGCTATGTGGTCAAGACAGGCTTCAAGTTCGGCTCCCATTTCAGGATATACTTCCCTGAGGCAAGCCCCAAGAAGGAAAAGGACAAATGGGTCCATTCCCGCCATGTAATCCATGTCTTCCCGAAGGAGGAGAAGCTCCTGATATCTGAATGGGCCAGGGCAGTTCGTGTGGCCCATGGGGTTAAGAAGACCTTCCTGCTCTCCATCCCTGAGATGAGGGATGAGGACTATATAGACTATCCGGCTGATTTCATTGCCTTCCGGAGGAAGAAGGTTGGAGGCAACTGGATAAGGGAAACCCCTGAGGACAAGCCCCGCTACCTCCTTATAGCAGTATCAGAGGATGAGCACATAGGGGGAATAGAGCTTGCCTCCCTCCTTAAGAAAGCCAGGGAGCTGGGTTTAGAGCTTTTACTCTCCATAATCGACAGGGA
>JAUXAV010000322.1 GCA_030619735.1 Candidatus Aenigmatarchaeota archaeon
CCCCGACGCTGGCCTCAACTGGGAGGACTGGGGCCTAACCGACATCCACGTGGCCAGGCACACCGCTCTCTGGGAGAACCCCAAACGCCTCTACCTGGCCAAGCACACTTCAGGCGCCTTCCCGCCTGCAGGCCCCCTCAACCACGTCATCTTCGTCTCCGACTCCGAGGGCATCTACATGGAGGGAAAGGCCGGAGCTCACCCCTATTTCGAGGACGGCGGGGGCGACTCGATACCCTACAACTGCGGAGGGGTCTGCCTCGAGGGAATGCAGCTCTTTCCACCCTACTGACCTGCCCTATTGCAATCACTCTGTCCTGCCGATACCTACACTGAAAGGAACGCTCCCATGAAACCCGACCCAACCCGACCGCCCGCTTCCGACTGGCCCCTCGAACATCCCTGGCTCTACATCTACACGGTGATCATCACCATGCTGCTCACCTTCCTGGCTGCCGTCTACTTCGCCGACTGGCTGAAGGGCGTGCTCCCATGAAAGACAAGCCCAAGCGCTACGCCAACCTCAAGCTCTTTGCCCAGCCAGGCGACTTGCTCATGATCCAGGCCCCGCTCCCCGACTTTCTCCACACGCTCCCGATCCTTCTCAGCGTTCGGGGTCAAGGCGCCGCGAGGGAGCGCGCGGCTTCCTTGACCCCCCCGGGGAAGCCTGCCAATGACCAATGAAACCGTCTCTGCCAAGCTCGACGCCATCCTGGATCCACTCGTCTCCATCACGCAGCAAGCCAACGCCGCCCTCGACCTCGCCCTACGCTGCAAGCTACCTGCTCCCTTCATCCGTACCATCCGGGACAGCATCAACCGACTCGACGCCGCCCACGACCAACTGCTGGACATCGCCGTCGCCCTTGACCCGGATCTAGCCAAAGACCAACACTAGGAGGACGCTCCCATGGAAAGCATCAAACACCACTTACGAATCGCCGAAGGCCTTCTCACCTGCGCTCGCGCCAATCTTGAAAGTGCCTTCTCCCTCGCCATCGATGCTCACTACGACCCCCGCTGGGCCCACGCCATCGATGATGTCAACTCTGAACTCGCACACACCACCAACCAGGTCGGCAACATTCTCACCACGATCACGCCGCCACCCGACCCCGCGAACCCCTA
>JAUXAV010000104.1 GCA_030619735.1 Candidatus Aenigmatarchaeota archaeon
AGTCTCCCATAATCGCGCGGTCTAGAACAAATTGGGCGTGGTTTGGTGCGCCGTAACCTATAAACGTATCCGCAGTTGTTGCGTCCCCCCAGTACCAGTAGACATAGGTGAGTGTGCCGCCATATTGCGGCTCACCTACTGGCGGTGCTACCTCTTCCTCCTCTTCCTCCTCTTCTTCTTCTACTACCACCGGCTCCTCCTCTTCTTCCTCCTCCTCTACTACCTCTTCCTTAGCACAAGAGGATAGCACTAAAGCCGCCACCAACAGGAAGCTCAGCAACATCCATAAAATCCTCTTTTTCATAATACCTCCTTACTTAATTAGGGATTTTATTCCTCCACCACTACCTGAAGCTTTGCTCCATAGGCATCAACCTCCTCTAGGGGGCAGGGTGCTAACCCCGATTACAGTCATGGCACCTCACGGGACAAGGCTAATGAACGGGGGAAGATTAAAACCCGGCCACGATTTCCCGGCACCCTGCCCGCCCCTGGTAATTCTACACATAAACTTCCTGTTAGCTTCTGCACTTAATTCTAACATCATTATAGCACTAAAGCAGCTAAAAAGTAAACCCCTCGGTGAGAACTTTTTTCACAACTATTTTCCACACACAGATCCTAGCTATTTCGCCTCATTTTATGAGCCTTTCAGCGGCAAGTCTTGCCTCACGATTGTAGAATTCACGTCCTTGTGGTGTATTAAGGTCGACATTGAGGAACTTGGCCTCAGAGGTTACCCAATTCTTCACGATCCGAGACTCCATCAGTACACTTATGGCAATCTCAATCTGATGCTTGGTGAACTTACTTCTTCCCAACTTCAATTATCTCACCCTGTATCGCAAAAAAGCTGCTCAGCTGTGTCGCTAATGCAGTGGAGAACTGATCCAGAAGGTTTGGTATAAGAGCCCGAGCATTTGGCGCATCTGATGTAAATGCTACCTGCATTGTGTTGTCGTTGTAGTTCACTCTGATAACACCCTTGATGAATTTGCTCACCTCCTGCATTGCAGCCATTTGTTTGGGGTCTATTCCTGGCATCATGGCCAATTACCTCCTTTATTCCTGTTTTCGTGTCCAGCCTGCCGCCTGCTGTGGTCCCATTCCTGGAACAAGCCCACCCATCAGCCGTTGGATAATCGGTTCCATTGTCCTTACCATCATGCCCTGCATTGGATTAGCTTCAGGTGTCTTGCCTATATTGGCAAGGTAAGGCGTTAGGTTCTGTTGTATCATCGCGGCAGCTCCTACTGCTGCTTCAGTAGCCGCACTCTTCGCAGCGGCTGCCTCACCGGACCTCATGTCTCTTGCCATTTCCACGAGGGGTTTCGCCTGCTGGACACCGATGGCTGAAAGTTCTTGAGCGATCCGTACACCCAGTACGACAATACTTGCGCCAAACTTCATACCGTGCTCAAAGCCTTCCGTCTGGCCATCAACAAGGGGAAGCATCATCCCTTCAATTATTGCTTCCGGTGGGCTGCCCTTCGCATAGGTCTGCATGCCTTTTCCAAGGAGAGTAGGTGCTGCTAGCAGCCTCTTCTCTTCCTTTGTGGGCTTGGAGGGCCTCTTCCTCAAGCCCTCCTTTTCGAGTTCTTGGGCACAGATGTCGACCGTCCTGTCGTTGTGCCTTGGGTCGGCTTTCAGTTCCTCTTCAGTAGCACCATGCAACAGCGACCACTTGATGATGTTTACCTTGCCTTCAGGCGGTTCCTCCTGCATGTATGGTGGTAGTTCTTCTCCAGGAACCTTTTCATCCGGAGGGATTTCTGCACCCTCTTTCAAACCTTCGCCCTGCTCCTCCTCAATGTTCTCTAGTTCACTCATTTTGTTCACCTCCTTGCAAGTAGTGTTGCTTTAACTGTAGCACAAATTCCAAAATTCGTAAACCCCTTCGGTGAGCGTTGCGGTGCAACTTTTTTCGCAGGCCTGCATACATTTAGGTTCTGCACCTGCGGCCTGCGTTTTTCTAGCTTCCCTAGCAGGTTCTTTTTTGATTGCAGTTTTGCAAGAATGAATGCAAAAACTACAATGGTTCTGGGGGCTGCCCTAGCAGGACTGCAGTGCAAAGTGTATTAGGGATTCGCAGGGCTGCAGCTATTTCCTCCTTACCTGTTCTCTCACAATCCTCCTAGCTTTTTCAACAATTTGCAACCTTTCGGCCTCAAGGACTTCACTTCTCGGTCCGGCCTCGCGAAGCAACCTAGAGTAAATTATCCCTTCGTTCATATTGCATCCTGCACACGTAGTCTCCAGATTATCCATAGCATTGTGCCTTCTGTCGTGGTCTATATGGTTTGGGACTAGGTTTCGTTCTGGGAAACGGCGGCCACATATCTGGCAGGTATGTTTGTCTCTTTTGAGCAGTTTCTTTCGCTTAACCTTTGAAATAACTCCCGCAGTTCTCCTAGGCCCCAAATAGGTTCCTTTGATCGATGTTGGGGGTAACCCCAGCTGCTTCCTGATAGCATTCTTCTGCTTGAGAACCTCCGCCATGAAATCACTCTGGCCCATTTGCTACCTGCCCTAACTCAACAGCAACTCAATAGACCTCTTGACCCCAACCCTCTTCGCCAATCTTGCTACTCTAACAGCATCTCTAACATCATGTGTTCTACCAACAAGTCTCATCGCAATTTCGTGTGCTGTATCTTGGTCTGTGTCTTCATGAGCAGTTAACACACTGGTAACAACATCCCGAAACTCTTTTGCCGCATACTCGGCCAGCTGATGGACAGAAAACCTGGAAATAAGCTCTGCCGGCAATTTGTGTATTCGGTTGGCTGCACCGATAACCCAAGCATTTACTTTCTCATCGAGCTTCCTACCAACCTTGGCGCGAATGATGCGACCAGTCTGCATGATTGAAAGTAGGCCAGCCATATCAACTAAAGCCATCTTTTCTATCTCGTCCACCAGGATTACCCTCGGCTTTCTTTCTGCTATCAGATCCCAGAGGCCAGCATGTGAAGTCGCACTGCCGAGCAAGGGTAGAGACAAGTCGCCAAACGCTCTCTCAATATCCCAAAGGAACATGGACTTTGCTAGCGAAGGTGGGCCATATAGCAGGACGTGTATTGGCTTATCTAGCTGCAAAGACTCTCTGAGCAGCTCTTTGATGTCGTCGTAGCCCACTATGTCCGAGAATATCTGTGCTGCATCTATAACTGGAACTTCAATCGGAGCTGGCTGGGCCACTCCAGGTATATCAGCTTCTGCAACAGCCCTACCCTCCTCTGTGAGCATGTAGTTCGTTGACGACCTAGACTTGAAGCTGACCCTTACTAGACCATCTATCAGGAGCTTGTGGATTGTTGCCGGATAAACGCCGATGTTGTCCCACCTCCAACCAATGGAACGCTCATTCTCATTCATCTGCTCTTCGTACTCCAGCATCTTCCTCAGAAGCTTGTATCTTTCCTGTATTACTTCTGTCATTTCCACCCCCTTACTCTACTTATTGCCTCGAAGGCGGCATTAACTTTTATCATTTCATCATTCGAGCCACCCCGGTCTGGATGGGCTGCATAAGCTTTCTTCCTGAATGCTCGCTTAACCTCATCCTTAGTGGCATTGGGCTTAACTCCGAGAATCTCAAATGGATCGAGGCCAACCTCAGTACCCGAGAGCACCTTTATTTGGTTATCAATCTGCCTACGCAGCTGCCTGAGAACATTTATCTGCACATTCCTCACCATAGTCCTAAGAACGGAGTTAACATCAGCCCCACCACCAATCTTGAAGTGCTTGAACATGCCAGCTAAGTCCTCTTCAATGCCCAACTGCTACCTCCTGCATTTCACCCCAGTTCTTACCGACACTTATCGTTCCTGTTAGGGGAAGTGACCACTCATTGTATGTCATAGTCTTCCTAAGCACCCCAATAACGTCATCTACATCTCTTTCCGGCACCTCGTAGACCGCCTCATCATGTACCTGAAGAACACCTTTCACGTCCGAGCCGTCCAATTCTTTCCGGGCTCGTGTCGTCCCAATCTTCATCACTTCAGCAGTCGAGCCTT
>JAUXAV010000222.1 GCA_030619735.1 Candidatus Aenigmatarchaeota archaeon
CCGCTTGCCTGGGCAATCGCGATGAGGAGATTCATGGTCGCCTCATCAAGGCCGACTATTGGACTTGGCTCGAGAGGAGCTGCTTTGACTCTCTTCCCCAATAGGGCAAGGGCGGAGGTAATAGCGGCCCCTATGCTGACAACCACGGCGGCTTTGGAGGCTTTATCCGTTTCAGCCATAAGTCACCTCCTTTAGCCGATTACAGCTACTTCTAACTGAATATCAATGGTACCGCCAACAGCCAGGGCTGCCGCCCACGCGGTGATATTGGCGAACGACTCCACCTCGGGAAAATCGTTTGGGCTAACATAAGGGTCTGTCAAGCCGTTCATGCTGTCCAGAGCCGGCAGCAGGACCGGTATCCCTACACCAGCTATGCCATTGCCTATTAGGACCGTGGTATTACCCGCAGCGTTGTTATGCAGTAGCACCTTGAGTATCTTCACCGACTTGAGGCCGACGATTTGGCCAGCGAGAACTGGTATGGTGAAGACGACCAGTGAACCGCCAACGCCGGCAAGGATCAGGTTTACAACGGGACCAGTTACAACGATTCCCTCTTTATTTGCTAGTAACATTTCTCTCTCCTTTAATCACCTATTCCCCGACCGGAGCACCAGACATCAGTGCATGGTGCCTTGTCTATCTTGATAGCCTTCACTAGCTCGGGGTCGGCTTCTTTCCCGGACTCCAGGTCCACGGTGTGAAAGCGGTAGCCGATGGCAATGAGGCGGACTGCGCCAAGAAGAAAGGCATGGCCGTTGATCGCTTCGACTGCGGGCCGGTTATTCTGCCATACCGCTATCTCCGTTGAGACCAGGTTGGGGTCGCGGAACAGAATATTCATATCGACCGGGATCTGCAGGTTACGAAGCTGGTACTTGGAAATGCCGGCGGGGTGATAGAGCCGTATCTGAGCGTCATCTATCGGATACCAGCGCCAGAGTCCGAACTCGTTGTTGGCCATCTCCAGGTTGACGATATTGACTCGACCGCTGGGGGTTACTGCCGCCAGTCCGAGGCCAGCGGTAATGTCTATGCACTGAAATGGGGGGATACCCTCGAGGAAATCGACCTTTCGATAGTAGGCTTTGTGCACATAGTGGATGCAGACATTGTGATTTTGCAGGGCGACGGGATCAAACATCCCCACCTGCGTTTTGAAGATATAAAGATCAGGCATATCAACCTCCTTTTCTGTCTCTATCTTCGGAGTTTGAAGTCCGATATTTTCTGTTTGAAGTAGGGGGAGGATTTAGCTCCCCCTACTTATTTGCTTGTGCCTTATGCGCCTACTGCAGAGGCGATGATAACCTTGGGGGTTATGCCGACACCACTGAGTGCTGAGCTTTTTCTGATCCGCCCGCATACCCTTGGGTTACCAACTATCCTAATGGGGTAGGGCAGATAGTAGCTGAGCATTATCAGGTTCGAGGCAGCAACGGCTGCGATCTCATTAAAGAACGGGAACTCGGCCCGGTCTATGCCAGCGGCATCTGCGCCGAAGCCGATTGCCAGGTCTGCATAGCACGCTACCTCCAGGTCGTTGGTCAGAAGAACTATACCAACGAACCAGCAGGGGTCGGCAGGTAGCAATCCAGCCGCTTGTATCTGGATATGAAGGTCAGCTGCCGGATAGGCCCATGCAGCCGCAGCACCGTCTGATACAATGGCAATAGCAGCGCCAATCGGGTAGGCGGTATAGCGGATGTTGCCACTTTCTACGTTGGCAAGAAATACCTGGTCTACCTCAGATTTTAGCGTCATTAGCTTTTTCTCCTTTCTCCCTCTCGGGATACTTGCCTAGGTTAAGCTAGACTCTTTTTCGACCTTTATTCA
>JAUXAV010000304.1 GCA_030619735.1 Candidatus Aenigmatarchaeota archaeon
GCCATTCCAGTATAAAAACCAAACATTACAGAAGGGTATTCCTTTTGGTGTCTATGAAAGTAAGCCGGGGAGGGGGTCACTAATTTGGGCAATCTTTGATGTTAGTGACCCTGATACTGAGATCAGTTTCCGTATTGATGACCTTGTTTGGACATTTAAGTTTGATACCCTACTTACTCAGGGTGTCCAGCAACCACTATTTCCTGGGGCGTGGTTATCCAAGGCTGATGCTATCGCTGGCCACTATTGCATAATATTTTCCGCTGGCACCATAGATGGCTTTGTCTATGAACAGCGCCTAATAATATCTATTACCTTTAAGGGAACGGGCACGGCAACTCTGTATGAGGCCAGGGGAATTAAGTGGACTTATATCTAGGAGGGGTTAAATGGCAGATGAAGATAAGGTTAGAGGTTTAAGCCCCCATGACCTCCGCCGCATCCTTGGTGATGAGACCCTTGGTGGAGTAAAACTACTCGGTAAGAAGTCTGACGACACCTTTGAGAACATCAAGACTGATGACGCAGGTCGGCTGCAGGTCTACGACCCAAAAGTAGGCAGCCTCATCAGCTATAGTGGAACTACTACGGATGATGGGGCTCCCGATTTTTCAACCCTGATAGATTCCGTTCTAACGACAAAGCCTGACTTTAACGGCAACTTGGTAATCATCACCTCTGGTGATTATGCCGGTCAGGCAAGGGACATAAATGGTATTACCACTGGTGGGACGGTAACCCCCTCCTCCGCCTTCGGTGGCCGGATTCTTTCCGGAGTTACTTTCGTTATTGTTGCTATAAGGACAACCCCTGCCGAGGTAGCCGCTATTGAGGCTAAACTAGACCATGGCACACATGGATTGGCGGCTCTCAAGGCACTGATAGATGCTGCCGAAGCCAAGCTGGACAAGCTGGCTGGTGAAACACCGGCATCTGGTTCTACTACAGCTAATTGGAATACAGGGACAGGAACCAGCACTGAGGCTGGTGGCGACTTAGTTACCATTGGAGCTAATGATACTAGGTATAAGCTCCACTCATTTCTGATAAATATTAGTGCCTTAACCGTAGGTGCTGCTATAACCGTCAAGCTCTTTATGCAGGTGCATGGCACAGAAAGAAAGGTATATTCCCAAGACTTTACTGTTGGCACCGACCCTGATGGGTTATGGATTGTTAATGGCACTGTTGGTATCCACGAGGCTTTGAGATGTGAGGTTTACAGCGACAC
>JAUXAV010000229.1 GCA_030619735.1 Candidatus Aenigmatarchaeota archaeon
TGAGATTGCTTTCTTGGGCCCCATGGTTATAGTTGAGATTGGGATTATTTATGTTTGGGCTATGCAGGGGACGCAAGCTTTTAATTGTTAAAAATAATCTTATAATATGCTATTGGGCAAGATATCAGGGAGGATAACCACAAAGGGTTTCAGCTTTGAGGCAGAGGCCAGGGTAAGGAAGCTTGATTACATCAGCATGAAGGACCCTGAGGGGAGATGGATTCTGGGCAGGATAGACTCCATAGTCAGGTATGCGGAGAAGACCGTGGCCAAGGCGGATATAATAGGATACAGGGATTCCAGGGGGTTCCTGAAGACGCCGACAACACCCTTTGCCCCGGATACTCCTATATTCGCTGCTGAGAAGGAGTTCATAAAGAAGTGTCTGGGGCTGTCCGGGGACGGGGCGTATGTGGGCCTGCTGGAGGGCTACAAGATAAGGGTGACCCTGCCCCTGAAGCACATGCTCACAAAGCACATAGCAATCCTGGCCAAGACGGGAGGGGGAAAGAGCTACATAGCCGGAATCCTCCTGGAGGAGCTGGCGGAGAAGGGGGTCCCGGTGGTGGTGATGGACCCGCACGGGGAATATTATTCCCTGGCGCACAAGAACAACAGGGACTCTGAGACCAAGTTCATGGGAATGTTCGGGATAGAGCCCAAGTCCTACAAGGGGCAGATAAGGCTGTTTGACGTAAAGGGGCTGAAGCTTGACTCCAGGGTGGGGGCTTTGGAGATATTCCAGATGCTCCCTACCAAGGTATCATCAAGCCAGAAGGGGATTTTATATTCTGCCCTGAAGAATCTGCAGGGCAAGGACTACACCTTCCGGGACATAATAGACGAGGTGGCTGCAAGCCCCCAGCACTCCAAGTGGGGCCTGATTTCCGTGCTGGAGGTTCTGGAGGACACCAAGCTGTTCTCAGCGAACCCCACCAACCCCAAGGACCTGGTGAAGGAGGGCAGGATATCCATTATAGACCTGAATGAGGCCAAGCCCGAGATACAGCAGGTAATAGTGATGAAGCTCTCCCAGGAGCTCTTCCAGGCCAGGAAGAAGGGGGAAATCCCGGAGTTCCTGCTCATGCTTGAGGAGGCCCATAACTTCTGCCCTGAGAGGGGGTTCGGGGAGGTGGCGAGCTCCAGGATAATAAGGGATATTGCTTCAGAGGGCAGGAAGTTCGGTCTGGGGCTCTGCATAATAACCCAGAGGCCCGCAAGGGTTGACAAGAACGTTTTGTCCCAGTGCAACACCCAGGTCATACTGAAGGTTACCAACCCCAATGATTTGAACGCAATAGTGGACTCTGTGGAGGGGGTCACCCCGGGCCTCAAGGAGGAGATAAAGGATCTGCCCATAGGAGAAGCCATAATAGTGGGTGCCACGGACCAGCCCATAATGGCAGACATAAGGATAAGAAGGAGCCTCCATGGAGGGGAGCTGATAAAGCCTGAGACAAAGAAGGAGCTCTCTGAGAGAAGGAACCTGGTGTTCGCCCCCAGGTGCTCCCTGGACGATGTCAAGGCGGTGTTCAAGGGCATAAAGCAGGCCGCTTTGCTTAATTACCCTGTCTGGAGGGCAAGGGCGAACTATATGGGAAGGCCCCTGGAAATCTATATTGACGGGATAACAGGCGAGATGCTGATGGAGGAGGGCGGGGAGCTCAGGAGGACCAGGGGGATAAGGAATCTGCTGGACCTGAACCCCTCGAGCAGGACGCTCCTGCTCTACCTTTCG
>JAUXAV010000298.1 GCA_030619735.1 Candidatus Aenigmatarchaeota archaeon
GGGCAAGAGAGCTGCAAGGCTCGCCCTCTGCAGGAAAATAGGAGAGAAAACCCACTGCTCCCCTTCCAAGGTAATGAAAGACTTCCTCCCCTACCTCAAAATCATGTTCAGGAAGCAAAAGGCCCTGGCAGAAGCCCTGGAGCTCACACCAGAAGATTTGGAACTGATTAAAAAAAGATAGCTGCCTCTATAAAAACAAAAAATGAAAAATGAAAAAAATAAAAATTTATTGGCCGTATAGTTTCTGTATTCCTGCGATATCGCCGCTTTTCAGAACTGTTTTTACCCCTGCATAATACCCATACATCACTTCTTCTGCACAAGCAGTATCATACAGGTCGCCTAATCCTGCACCATGGCCAAACTCGTGTAAAACCACTGTATCTAAATCTATTGTGCCCGGGAAGTAATCTGTGTCAAACATTATGTCATATTCGTAGATGTTTTTCCCTCTGTACCATATTGATGTTACTCCAATTACTCCTTCTTCAGGGTAATCCCCGAACAATATTGAATTCTTATAGTCATAGACTCCCCAAGGATTAGATCCAGGAATTCCATTCCCAAATATTGTTGCTGAAGTTCCATCATTCCATGTCGCAGTTGCCAATGCTGAAGTTACACCAAGTTCTGAAGTGCTGTAATAATAATTCTCTACCCAGTTCCATCTTGGTTTTGAACCAGCTAAAAAGTCATAGCAGGCAGTTGTTGGTTCTGGTTCTTTTTCACCCTTACAGTCATTGCACCATCCTCTTTCATCAGCATCACAGACTCCGTCATTATTACATGGCTTATTTTTTTGAAAACCAGGTGCATATCTAATAAAAACTATTTTTGTTAATTTACTTTCTGGTAGTTCTGCAACAAATTCTGGCGGTGCTTTTAACCCTTCTTCATCAATTGCTGGACTCACTCCTTTTGCTTTATCGATTCCCCTATTTGATGGTAATGCAATCACCAATCCTACTGAAAATATCAATGTTATAAGAAGTCCAAAGGTCAGATATTTTTTCATTTTTTACCTCCTCATTTAGCTAATTGAATCCGTAATTTAAATGCTTTCCGCTTCATGCCCCTGCCGGGAATCGAACCCGGTTCTAGCGGTCCGCAACCACTTATCCTTTCTGGCAAGTCCTATCCAGTAGACTACAGGGGCTGAAATGCAGCCGTGTCTTTTATTTAAATAGATTCAGTAATAATATTAGTTAAATCGTGATTGATATGAGATGCACATCATGCAACAAGAGCATAGAAGCTGAGAACAACTGGGTAGCG
>JAUXAV010000105.1 GCA_030619735.1 Candidatus Aenigmatarchaeota archaeon
TTCACCATAACAGCCCTGAAGAACATCAGCCTGGCAATAGCCACCAATTCCAGCGCATACCTGAAGGGCCAGGACGCCCTGATAACCGTTACCATAACCAATATAGGGAATGACAATGTTACTGGCAACCTGAGCATAACCATAACCGATTACTCCGGCTCATCCGTGAGCATAAACTACCATAACAATACCTGGATTCCTGCAACAGGGAGCAATTCAACCCAGGACACCAATTCCACATCAGACTGGGAAGGGTTATACACAATAACAGCCAGGTTCTCCTGGGACTCTGACTCAGTGGAAACAGTGGAAACATCCCGGACCTTTAATGTATGGACAATAACAGCCCATACGCTCCAGATAAAGTTCAGGATTAACGACACCTCAGGCAATACCTACATACCTTTCCCGGACCAGGGCGAGTCTGCAACCTCTGCCCTGGACAATGAAACCTTTGCAGGCCCCACGCATTATTACCTGGCAAGCTATGCAAACAATGTAATGAAGGCACTAATCTATGCCCAGACTACACCCATATCCATAATTACCAACATATCACTCACAACCCAGCACACCCTGGAAATCAACCAGTACCTGAACAATTCCATTGCCTACCTGGCCTTCACCCAGGGTGACTGGAACAGGATTGACCAGAGGATGGAGCTCATAGAGAAGGGGGCATTCATGGGCAAGATAGCCCCGAGCTTCGGATACGGGCTGGGGACATTCTATTCGGTGAGTATAATGCTGCAATACACCAATATAGACATTCTTGGGAATCCAGTCCTGCAGAAGGGATACCAGAAGCTTATAATTGAGAACAACGGGACCATAGCCGGGAAGAAATCCGTTATTATCAGGAAGACATAAACCGCAGTATTTGCCGGAAAGGGTATTTTAGATAATTGGGGTTAAAATGCACAAAAAGACCATTAAAAAGGGGGGAAGGGAGTTCGGGCCTTATTTCTACACTACTGCCAGGGCCAAGGATGGAAAGGTAAAGACTCATTACCTTGGTTCAGATGAAAAAACCGCAAGAAAAAGAGAAAAGGAAATCCTGTTATCTTACAGGAAGAATAAATCCCTTTTGAAACCCGCAGCAACAGCCCTGGCTGCTGGAGCAGGCATTGCAGCACTTGGCAATCTTTTCAGAAGAAGGAAAACCCCCTGGGCAAAGCCTTCCGGAATCCCAGGGGCAAAATCCGGCAGAAGAATCCTTGCCCCTCTCATTATCATCCTGATAGCCATTGCAACAGGCTCCTACATCCTAACCCTTCCCCGGGAAATCCCCCTTGTAGAAGTAATCACTCAGGCAGGCATACCAGGGGAATCGGAAATCACCCAAACACCCTCAGGCAACTTCAACCTTGTCCTCTCCTCCAAGCCTGCAGAAGCTGAAGTACCGGAACCGGCAAAACCCCCGGAACCTCCCAGGGCTGAGGCAAAAGTGGTTATAAGGGAAATCCACAACCCCCCTGATAAAATAGAAACCAAAATCGACACCTATACCGACCCCAAGCTCCCTGACGGCCAGATAAACACCCAGATTCTGGCAGTAAAGCAGGAGCTAGAATTCGAGGAGGCCCTGGTAACCCTGCCCAAAACAGGCCCTGTCAACACAATAGTCTACTGCCCTGGGTTTGACTTTGAGGGCTTCTCCTGTCCGGACTGGCAAACAACAGATATACCCTTCAACCAGACCCCTGATACCATTACCTTCAGGGTCACAAGATTCTCAGCATACGGCGGTGCGATAATAAACATAACAAAGGCAGACCATCTGGATGAAAACAGAACCTTCATCTCCAGCATCTTTAAGGATGTAAGGAATAAAGATGATGTCTGGAGCGAGCCAATTTATCCTAATGAATATGTAAGGGTAACATTTCAAAGAGCACTGGATAATACAAGGGACATAACAATCTATGCAAGAAGCAATGATTCTGCAGAAATTGAGGTTTACACCAAAGATAGTGATGAGCTGATAACAACCTTCACAGATATCTCTGAGGAAAACTGGTACAAGGTTTATTTAACTAATTTACCTGAAGGCGAGAGTTATGATGTTTTTGATTTGAAGATTATTGGAGATGTAGTGGAATTTGATTATATTGTTGACCCATCCGGCCCCCCAACCATCAGCTCTGCAAGAGTGGGAGCCCAGATAGAAAAACCCGTAGATTCTTCAATAGTGGGCTACTGGAAGATGGACAACTGGCAATACAATACCACTGACTTTATAATGGAGGACTCTTCCCTTTACAACAAAAACAATGGGAGCCAGACCACGGAGGCGAACAGGCCCAACTGGACCTCTGGAGGGGCCCTGGCCAGTGCTATGGAGTTTGACGGAGATGGGGATTATATTAATTGTGGGGATGATGCTTCATTAAATTTAACAGTAGATTTAACAATTGCCACCTGGTTTAAGCCAAAGGCTTCACAGGCAGCATATATAGTGGCAAAAAGAAGCGATGTTTCTGGAGCTGGTTATACTTTCTGGATAAATACAGATAATAGTATTAATTTTTTTGATGGCGCAGATGCGAGTTATGATACAGGATTTACTGCCACTCAAAATCAATGGAATCATTTTGTCTTGGTTGTTAATGACAGCACTACTGCTACACCTTACTTGGATGGTGCTGCTGGTTCAGCAGTCTCTATAACTGCTTATCCAGGATTTCCTATAGACCTTTGTATTGGTGACTATCAAGACAAGGGCGTTGAATTCAACGGCACAATCGACGAAGTAATAATCTGGAACCGTTCTTTAACCGCCTCAGAGATTTATGAATTATACCTGGATGGCCAGCACCATTTAAACGGGAGTGAAACCATTTACACCACCCAGGATTTGACCTGCTCGCCTAACGGCACTTCAGACACGGACAACCATTATGTAAAGCACCATTTCCACTGGTATAAGACCAATTCCACGGACACGAATGTTACCTACTATAAGGATGTTGACCCCTCTGACCCTGACTTGGTCGGTTACTGGCCCTTTGATGTGGAGGGGGATTTTTATGACTATTCACAACAAAACAATGACGGGACGAATACTAACTCGCAGTTTAATTTGTCTGGCAAGGTGGGAGGTGCAAGATTCTTTGACGGGGATGAGGATTATGTTGCTCTTGGAAATGATAATAGTATGGATTTATCTACTAATTTTGCAATCAGCATGTGGATTTACAGAGAAGTAGACAGCGGAGGCCATGAGAGATTACTTTCAAAATCAGATACGGATTATAGCTATTTTCTTCAGATTGAAAGTGGTGACCAATTTCAGGTAGGATGTAGGAGGAGTGGTAAGACCCAGTATCTTTCTGGTGGCACTATTTCAACTGGAACATGGCATCATTTGGTTGGTGTAAAAAATTCTACGGATTTTATAACCTATATAGATGGTAATTTTGATACATCTGGTATGACTGATGGTAGTCCTATGGGTGATTGTGTAGACAACGATTGGAATACTTATATTGGAAGATTAGCTGCTTCAAGTACATGGTATTATGGATTCAACGGCACAATCGACGAAGTCGCCATCTGGAACAGGAGTTTATCAGCCGAGGAAATTAAATACCTATACCTAGCGGGTTTGCACGGAGGGCAGATAATTAATTCAAGCGAAACCAGTAAAGACGACAACTATACCTGCTCTGTTACGCCCTTTGATGCCTGGGACATTGGGACTGGTTACAATTCAAGCCTGGTGCAGGTGAAGAACAAGCCGCCTGAACAGGGCACGCCCCTCCTGAACGCAACCTCTGCCAATAACTACACCACTGACAACCTCACCTGCTGGAACATCTCCACTGCAGACGCTGACAACAACAATGTAAAGAACATCTACAACTGGTATGTAAACAACACCCCCATTGCGGTCCTGAACATGCCCTTTGAGGCAGGAGGAAACGGCACCCTGAACGAGAGCAACTTCACAAAGGACTATTCAGGATTAGGCAACAACGGCA
>JAUXAV010000011.1 GCA_030619735.1 Candidatus Aenigmatarchaeota archaeon
TCAATAAACTCATCGGGGCTGAGATAGCCATAGTCGCCATTGGTGTGGGTTCTTACCCGGTCCTGAAACGCCAGGGGGTCAATGGTAGCTTCTTCCCTGGCGACTACGGTAGCTCTACTCAAGCTCTTATAGGTGGTCTCGGTGTTGGCTATAAGCAGGGCTGCCACCAAGCGGTAGAATATCTGCCTCAAAGTGGGTCGGTAGCTGAAGCTGCCTAGTAGCTCTTTGACCTTTGGGATTATCGTTCCTTTCCAGTTAATTCTTTCCATTTGTAACCTCTCTTCTTTTAGCTCTTGCCATAATAAAGCAAGCCTCGGCTCTCTTTTGGTCTTTCCTGGCTGACCTGGCGTAGGTTTTGCCGATGGATTCCAGGGTGTCGGCTGATATAGCTTCTAATAGTTTTTCGCCAACCCCGGTCGCTTGTAGCTCTTTCAGCCATTCCTGGCTTTCCCTTTCTTTTAGTGCTCGTCTGCCTAGTCTGCGGATTTCCCTTTCCCTTTCTTCCTGCTGTTGTAGTAGCTCTGCTCTCATTGGCTCTCCTCCTTTTTATAAACTTACCTACATTATATCACTTTGCGGACAAGTCAACAAGCGGTTTTTATAGTGTAAACACCTGCTTTTAATTGATTAGCACAACTGTTCTGCCTCTAGGATTCAAATCCAGGGGGGTAAAATCCTTTTTGAATGGGATAGCACCTACCCTCTCAGGCGTGGGTAGGGGTTGCATAGTGTAAACAGTTATGGTAAAATGCCAGGTAGAGGGTGTTAACGCTATGGTTAAAGGTAGAAGCACGACTGTTCTCGGGGTTAGAATGCCAGATAGTGTTTACACTAGGATTAAGGCTCTGGCTAACAAGCAAGGGCTGACTGTTTCCGAGTGGTGCAAGGCCAACTTGGCCCGGTCTGCGGGGCTGATGCCTGATGGTAGGGTTAGGTCTCACCACACGAAGCGTTAACACTATAAAAGGGGGTGAGCTGTGGCTGATAACTTGGCAAAGCTAGAGGAGCTACTTCAAGGGATGAGTAATGATGCGCTGCGGTTGGTCTTGGAGTTTACTGAGTTTCTAAAGAAGCAAGATAAAAAGAAAACTGGCTAGGGGTAGCTGCTTAATACTACCCCTGGCATTGCCTAAAGGAGGGCTATGAATGTGGTGCGATTATTGTGGTGCTAGAATTAGCGATGGCTCATATCAGTCAATTGTTCTTCAGTTGGCTGATACCGAAGAGGAGAAAGCCTTTTATTTTTGCTGCCGTAGATGTAGGCGGGCTTTTGCCCGGGGCTTGACAAAAGTGATGGGTAGGGTGGGTTTTGATTTGGAGCTTAGTAAAAAAGTGTTAACACTATGAATTGAAAGGGTGAGCTATGGGTAAACTGACTAAAGAGTGGTATGAGAGAAGAGTCCTAGTGTTCCTTTGGGGGTGGGGGCTGTTCGCCCTTGGATTCATTCTCGGTAAGTTCGTGTTCTGAGGCGGAGGAGACTGGAGGAAAAGGTGATAGATAAACTGATAGATTGGCTGTTGCTGCTTCTGATTTTGTTATTTCTAGCTTTTAACAAGCTCTTCCCGGACCGGGAGGTAAATACGCCTAGCTCTAGAGATTCGGTAGGAAAATGAAAGTAGCTCTCTAGCCCGTGTCTCAATTGACGATGAAGAACAGAACCCCGAGACCCAAATACCTCAACCAGCTTCAAATGAGGCTGGACAGTATTAAAAGCTATGTTACTAGGGTAACATCCTGAAAATGACGCACTACAATCAAAATCTGCGAGGTTTCCCGCCCCGGTCAATGGATTACTACCTTGCTCCCTAGCTATGGGGTGTATTAGGTAGGGTGTAGTCCGGGCTAGGTGTGCCCTGCCCGCCGTTTGTGTGGTAGCTGCCGGCGACTCCCACACCTAGCCTTAAAAACCTCCGACTCGGGCGGATCTGTCCGGATATCCACCCCCTCAAAACCTCCGACACTCCTATTTTCACCGGTGTATTTTAACCGGTTAAAATCTCCGACCGAGCTTTACAAAAGTGGTAGGTTTGTTAAGATTACAAATTTTGGAAGAATTGCCAAAACTTGTAAAAACCTTGACAGCGCCCCTCTTTTTGCCCTAAAATTTTACAAAAGTTCCTGAGTGTAAAGATTTATGGGATACCGGGTCGTTAGATTATGTGCCGAGTGTGCTCGTAAGGTGAAGAGAGAGGGGCAAGGCTCTCTTATCCTGCGGGAGCTGGAGTATATCTGGCGTGGTAGAAAAACCAGAGGGCTTTTCTGTTGGCACGAAGCTAAACGCTCTACAATCAAAAACTAGGGGGGTTTAACCGCTTATGAAGCAGAATACTATCAGCCCTTATGCCTTGACCAGGTGGCAGGGGGTTAAAGACCTGCCAGAATATCTACAGCCGGCAGAGGCACATCGGCTTATTGAGGCTGCTGCCGGTAACCGGCGGGGGGGCCGGGATAGCTTATTCCTTGACCTTTTACTCCAGACCGGCATTAGGGTCAGTGAGGCTCTGGCAGCCACGCCATCGGGCATCATTGAGGTTGATAAACAACCGGTGCTGGTGATTAAGCGGGGTAAAGGTGGCAAGGCAAGGCAGGTGAGCCTACCAACGAGGTTAGCCTACCAGCTGTTACAGTATCAAAAAACTCACCAGCAAGCTGGTGAGAGCCTTTTCTTCCCGATAACAAGGCAGCGAGCCTGGCAGATAATCAAGCTCGCTGCTCAAAGAGCCGGCATTGATAAGAGGACATATCCCCATTTATTCCGGCACAGCTACGCCATTGAGTTCTTGAAACAGACGGGACACCCGCAGGCTCTTATGACGCTACTAGGGCACTCTAGCCCAGCAATGACGCTCCGGTATTTGAGGCTGCTTCAAGTAGAGGACGCTCTAAAGATAGCTGAAGGCGTTGAGGTTTAGCCATCACCACAACCTTAACATTAAGGGTAGGTGGAAACCGCCAGCTAGGTCACGGAAAAGTCAGCCGGCTAGATTAAAAACAAGCCAAAAATCGGGGTAGGCTTTATAACAGGGGTGGTTTGGGAGTTGCCGGTAATGTCAGAAAGGATTTCTTAAATAACAGTGATTTTCTCAATCTTCCCAGTAGCCACATTGTAGTAGAAGCTACCGTAATTGGGAATGGTTATGTTCTTATAATCGGGCCAGTCCTGGCCATACGCTGATTGCACCTCATAGACTATATTGTAGGGGGATACATTCAACTCGTAGACCATAATGTCAATATATAGAGGGAATGTCCAGCCAGCGGGTCGTGTCTCAAGGGTCATTGCTTCGCCAACAGGAATATGCTTACCAACCCTCACTGAGTCTCCCCATACTTTGTTAAACAGAACCAGCTGCCAGTAGTTTCCTCTGCTAGGTGGATTTTTAAGACGAACAGTAACTACTTTTACCGGGACTGCCTCTCGGAAGGCAGCGACGACCCACCAATCTGCATCCATTGTTATTGGGATACTGGGCGATGTGGACCCAACGCCGGGATAAGGCGGCCAGCCGCCCCAGTGGTCAAACTCGTATCCTGAATAAGGATGGGCGGTTAAGGTTACCAGCTCACCGGCTGAGTATGTAGCCTTCACCGGTGATTTTACAACATATCCAGCCCCAGGCGGCTCAATAGCAACCTCTAGGGTGTATTTGAGTAAGCTGACAACCACATCTTCATCTGCCCGGTAGGCTTCAAGCAACTCACTATTTGAGAAAATATCAAGGTGAACCGGATAAGTCCCTTCCGCAGTAGGCATAAGTATTTGAAAATTGACATTCTTTGTTGCCCCAGCGTCTATATTGAAGAGAATCGTTCCAGTGCAAACTATCGCTGGTTTACTTAAGCAAAGCCGAGCACTGTAGGGCAGAATAGAGCTGGTAGGGTTTAGTAGTTCAGCGACAGCGGTTTGAACTGACCCCGGTGTGAATGCAGGGTTATGCTTTCCCAGCCACTGAAGATTTTTAAGTATAACCTGTCCCCTCATACTCTTTAGTCCTTCTTCTTTCGTTGGTTCTTTCCCAGCGGTATAAAGGGCGCCAGGTCTAGCCCTAGATAGCTGCCGACAATGATTAGCAGGATTACCCCTACCGTGCTATCAATGCCCTTGACTAGCAGGATTATCCCGCCGACTACACAAGCCAGCACTACTAACCCGGTCATTAAGGCTTGAATTGCTTTTACGCTCATACTACTTCACCCCCTGTAGTCTCAAATTAGAACTGTCTTTGGCTCGTAGCTGTTATCCCCCAGCTCAAATACCAGATTGCCGTCAAGGTAAGAAACAAAGCCTTCGTTGGGTTCAAACAACATAATTCTATCACCAGCCCAGAAGCTATTAAACCCGTGATACCCCAGAGGCATCTTGCCGTAGGTGTATCTGAGGGTGTTTAGCCCATACCTTTCGGCACACATTACCTGAGCCTTCAAAGCGTAATCCTCGCAGTCAAACCGGTCTTTCTTATAGAGACCGCTCGTTATCGTCAAGTCAGCCAGAACCTTCGCCCAGCCTTCAGGGTTGGAGTAATAATACCAGAAGTCAGACCGGGGGAAAGGCATCTCAATATCCAGCTCTTCATACTTGTTTGCCAGGTCCGCCCCGGAGATTTTATATTCCTTAAAGCTCGGCAGGTGTAGTATCGGTTGTTGAACCTTAATCTTGCTCATTTCTTTAACTTACAGTCCCTTGAGGACTGCGTTACTTCTTCTCCAGTTTCTCTACCTTTGCTTTTAAGGTAGCATAATCGGCTTTTATTTCATCAATCTCAGCCAGTGGGTCTCTGACTGGCATTTCAAAAACCAAATGTTTACCGTCAAAGTGATACTGCTATTCTATTAAAATAGCGCCTTGGGCTACCATACTTTCGAGGATTTGTCGCCTCTCTGTCTTAGTACTAAAATCTTTTATTATCTGCATCTCAATTCTTCCATTATGGGTCTTGATTGGTTACTGGAACAACTAGGTCGTAGCACAAACGCATATTCCTGACATAGCAAGTTTGTGTACCTGTCCGTTTACCATAAATTTGAATTAAATCACCCGCCACCCAATTACTAAAATCTTCTGATTTAGTACTCCAACTGGGAGTCACAGCGGTCTGTTCTATGCCAATGGCACCGCCATTCTTATAAACTCTAGCGTATGCCGTAGGGTTATCCACGGCCCTCAAATCAAATTTTAGACGACAAACTGGTAAATCACCTCCCAATAAAACTTCCTTTAGCTTAGTATAGACTTCTTGAATAGTCGTCTTTTGAGCATCATTAAAGTTGCGTAGAGTTTCACTAGCTTGAATCGTGGGGGCGTCGTGGTGAGCTGAGGCATCACCTTTATGGGTGGTTATCTTCCCATCAGCCTCAGTCTCGCTACAGACTGTGCTCACCCCAACACCGTGAACCCCGGTATCTAGGGCAGCGTGAGCAGCTACCGCCACTGCTGCCTTACTATGAGACCCCATTACTCCTCTACTCCTAATATATTGACCGTGCCATTCTGCCCGGCAGCTGCGTTTTTGAAGTAAAGAAGGCTGAGGTCAACCCGGGTGAAGCCTATAGCCTCTCCGACAGCCACTTTGTATCGTTGGTTAGTAACATTGCCGAATAGCTGGTCATTGCCGCTTACTTGGATAATGAGGTCTCGGAGCTTCTTTGAGCTGGTCTCAAACCTTCTGGGGTCGTCAGTGGTAGCCGTGTCCTCGTTTTCATAGACAGCTCCACTAAAGCCGAGCATCTTAACGATGGATGCTTCTACATAGCAATTATCAACATAGGATTGGTCAACCCTGGCTGTTAGAGTATCTTCAATAGCCGGGTTTATCTGAATCCCGGCTACATTCTTTTGTCCTATAGGTTCGGTAATCTTTTTTACTTCTTCTATAGGCTCACTTGCGGTTATGGTCTTCGGAACTTTAGCCATCTTATGATTCCTTAGCTACTGCCCAGCCTTTCACATAGTAGCCAACTTCCTGGTCTACTGCCCCGGTATTGCTAATCACTAGCTTAATCTCGTGGTAGGCATCCTCTACTGCCTTCTTGCCAAAATCAAAGGTAACTTCATTAAAATTATAGTAGCTTCCAGCAAAAAACCACTCATAATTAACATCAGTCCGGGCATCGGCATATAGCTCACTTACCTTGATTCGGAAGTGTCGCCAGTTAAGGAGAAAGGTAACAGTAAGGCTAGTTCCTGCGGTAACAATATCAGTATCGGCAGCAAAAAAGCGGATGCTTTCTCTCTCCGGGTAGTTCTCAGCTATCCTCTCCAGACTATCAGCAACCCGCTTTAATAATTCCTCTGTCACAACTTGGTAACCACCTTCTCAATCTTCTCAATAGCCGGGCTATCGGTAGGCGCTATTTCGTGAACTACCAATTTATCGCCTTTCTTCCGCTTCTTAGCTTGAACCCACGACAAGACCTCTTCCTTAGTCTTTCTGGGCATAGCTACCTCCTATAGACTAAGCTTGCTTTAAGCTGTCCACTATTTGCCTGGCAAAGCTCGCACATTAAGTAAGAGTAGCGGTAGCAACCACTGTCGCCCACTGACCGGCAGCTATATCAATTACCAGAGCTACTTCCCAAGCTGGAGTAAAGGTATAAGTAACTCCGGCAGCATCAATAACATCAGTCCCAGCCCTAATCAGGGTTACCGCATTAGTGACCTCAATGCCTACCATAAAAATTATTCTGCCTGAGCCGGTAGCTGCAGGTAGGGTAACAGGCACTACAGCACTAGACCCATCGGCAACAATGATGGCTAGGTCGTCAGTGTCTAATATGGTGTAGGCTGCCACTTTAGTAGCTACTCCGCCATACAATGCCTCATCCTTCAGGTCTTGCAGTAGCTTGTCAAGCTCCACCTTCGGGATTAGTTCCCCAGTAGTCCAAACTTTCTTGGTCATTTCTACCTCCCTTTTATTTATGCTGCTACCAATGAAGCGTTGGTATAGGCTTCATCAGCCTTAGCTTCAAGGTTTCCCATTTTACCTAGTATTTGAAAAAGGCTCATCCAGCTAGGAGTTGGCTCTACATAGCAGAAGCCAACATAGGATAACTCAACCCTGACCGGGTCAATTAAGAATGTTCCTACTGATTGATTGAACGCTCCATCAACCAAGCATTCATTGGTATTGAGTTTCGGTCCCGCATTTTCACCAGTATGTGTATGATGTTCAACACTCATAATCTACTACCTCCTTATAGCCAGCTAATACTTAGAACAGTGATTGCAGGAGCCAAACCTTTCACAGTAAAACAAGTGGGGAAATCGTAGTGTTTCCCTTGAACTGTTACCCAGGCATCATAAGGGTTATCTGGTGCAGCAGGGAAGGTGCTAGAAAGCTGGCAGTCCATCTTAAGCTTTGACTTCCCTGTAGGACAAGTAAATGATGCGGTCCAGGGAGAGTTCCCCTTATCATTGCGAATAAAAAGGGTTTTATAGCCAATTCCTAATTCAAAAGAAACGCTTCCAGCACCGCCATTATTTTCAATATCAATAAAGGCAGTAAAGCTCTCTCCCTGAAATTTAGTAATCTTAGCCGTCTGAGGTGAGCCTTCCCAGCCTATACCTGTAACCGCAATTACTGGTTCGCCCTCGCCGGGTGGGGGCTCCTCGTCCTTCTTCTTTTTAGCAAAAGCAAAGGCCACAAGAAGTAGAAGTATTAAGGCTCCGGCACCAACAGCGACCTCTTTTTTCTTGACCCGCTCCTGTTCTACAACTTCAGTTTTCATCCTTCCCTCCTTTTCCGCTTTGGTATAGCTGAAATCACTACTAGAGCTATCAGGGCTATTGCTCCCCACTTAACTATCTCTGATACCCCTTTCACTACTTCTTCAGGTGCTTCCAATCGGATGAAAGTAGTTAGGGCTGCTATGAACAATCCGCTAATTAAAATCAATACCCAGTGAGCCTTAATAAAAAGTAAAGCAGCCATCCACCAAACTGGAGAGGCAGCCTCCATCTCAACAATAACCCTTGAAGCCCCCTCAGAATGAACATCCTTTACTACCATATCTTTAGTCTGGGTTTGAAATAGGGCTTCAACACCAGGTAGATTGAAGAGATAAGCAACCGGCAGCGTTAGGTCAATCACAGCCCGCACCGGCGTCCCGCTGGGCAGGCTAAAATCACCTACTGTTGACTCTAGTTTCCCTATAGCCGTGCCTTCAGCAATCGTTACATAAGCCATAGTTTGAGCCTCCTATGGCTTATGATGCTGAATAAGCTGTATGCAGTATCCAGATGTCGCCAGTGGCTAGAAGGGTAGTAAAGCCAATCAGGTCAAGCCCGGGTAATCTCCCTCTCAAATCCAGAGCCACATCGCCAGCTACCTCACCCCAGTCTATTTGAGCGACACCGGTCGGCAGACTAGGAAGACCATATTTAGCCTGTGCCCTACCACGCAAGGTTTCCCAACCTTCCCTGAAGGGGACCGTATTCTCCAATGCCTTGATATAGCCAACCTCAGATACATCAGCATTGGAGCGGGTGCCAGCAACAGCAAGGACTAGGAGATTTGTCTTTCTCAAGATAGCCCCGGCCGGTAGTTCTCTCCTCAAGCCTATCTCACCAATAACGGCCGCTACATCCACCTTCTCCCAGCGATTATTAGGTAGAAGCAGGCTTGGCCGCACTGCATCATACTGCTCACCAGCTAGGATAATGGCTGGAGTTACCGTGATGGAGCCAGAATTGATGACGAGATTTGCCGCCGATATATCAGTGGCTGCCCCCCAGGTTACCTCTAACGCCAGTTGCCCAAGCTCTACGGCTGGGATACCGCTTACCGGGTCAAAGGGATTTAAGGGATTGGGACCGAAGTGAATTTGGAGTAGAGCATAAACATCCTGGGCAGTCTGGCTATCGGCTATAGCATCTTTTCTGACCTGCCCCTGATACTGGAAGTAGTTTTTCCAGTAAAGCTGGCGACCATCACCGATAGCATCCCAAGTATGCCCTTGCCCGTCTCGGATAGCCATTCCCTTAATAATCCTGACTATGCCATCTTCAAGCTCAGTAATATCGGTGGAGGTGTAATTCAGCTTAAGAAGCAGGTCAAGGTGGGTTATCAGCCCCGTCTTCTCCAGAGCCAGACTTCTGGTGGCACTGGCTGCAAAGGCTAGTGTGGTAACTTGTGGAACTCGTTTTGTGGTCATTATCTACCTCCAATCGTTAGAGCTGTTCTCAGAGTAGTCATAGCATCGCCTTGATGCCCATTGCCGCCAGCCGAATGTTCGGAGCTATGGGATGAGCTTTCGCTGGAATGAGAGGATGAGCTAGAGCCTTTGCTTTCACTTTCCTCCTCTTCCTTCTTCTTAAAGAGGTCCTTTATCCACTCATCAATAGGAACAAGGCTTCGGATAGCTTCCCAAGCGAGGAAAAGGGCGGCGGTATCGGCAGCCTTGGCGCCAATAACGCCAGGGAGCCACTGCTTCACTGCCCAGGCAGAACCACCCTTAATTAAGGCCGGACCCCAGGTCTCTCCCAATCTATCTGTAACAGCACCGCCAATGATGCCGTCAACCAACTCAGAGATTAGGAGAGCTATGCCGCCACCAATGGCAGCCTGCCCCAAAGGGATACCCATAATCTGAACTTCGGCTAGTCCACCAAGCTGCTCTTGCTTCTGGTCAACCTCTTCCTTTTTCTCGGTGCTAGTTTCAGCCTTGGCAAAAATCTCAGCTATATCAGCCTTGACCTTCTCTGACAGCTTTGTGTCTCGTTGGTCTAGCAGGGCTAGTGTTTCCTTGTCTAATGCAATTGTATCACCCATTGCTTCCCTCCTATTTCCCTACGAACCGCACACCTTTGGCAGTGTAGCAATACTTTACTCCTGCTTTGGTGCGTCGGCACTCGCCGGGTCTCATTTTGACTTGTTGAACTACTGTTTTACCCATTAGAACCCTCCTTTATTTGAATTCGGCGCATCGGCGCCCGCTACCGCTTTTAGCAGTCCTTACGGGAACAACCTTGTAGCGAACACACTTCTGTCCCCTGGGCTGCCATTGTGTTGCCTTCCCCATAGATTCCCCCCTTTCCCTTAACTTAAATTGGATACCCTGGGAGATAACTTGCCCTGGAGCGACAAGTTGTAATTTTAGCTCTTCGGCAAGCTTGAAAAGCAGGGGCTTTCCTACTTTTACAAGCTGTTGAAGCAGGCCCTAGGCATAGCCTGGCAAACGAAGCTCTATCTGGATACCTAATTTTCGTAACCACCCTTCCCCTCCTTTTCCTTTGGGACAAGCACTCCCGGATAAAAGGGAAGGGGCGTAGCCTTCCACCTCTCTATCCGAGAGTGCTACGCCCCTTTTACTTACAGAGCAACCCCGGAACAGAATCCGGGTCTCCGCTCCTTATTTAATGATATTGCTAGAAAATTACTTTGTCAAGTCCCTATAAATTACTGAAAATGGGGCAGTAATGATGGAGCATTCTGAAACAAATAAACACGAATCGCCCTTTTAACCTCTCCCACCGGTAATCCAAAACTTCTGGCTTGTTCAATGGCAAAATTCCAGCTTCCAACCTCATCGTAACCTAAAATATGGCCTACTTCGTGGCAGAAAATAGCAAAACTTCTAGCATCAACCGGGCGCGGGGCATATATCTGGCGAGCAACTGAGTCTACTGCCCGACCGTGCTGTATTGTAATATCCTTCCACTTGATATTATACCTTTTAAGTAAGCGTTCCGCCTGATTCCAGCCGTCCATTTCTGGCTATGTCCTTGGGCTGATTTTGTAGCACTTTAACCCCTGCCGGCCGGTAACGCAACTCATATTAAGCCCTGCTTTCTGCAAATTTCTGACATCGGCCGGTGAAGGATAAGAATGCCCCCCGGGATGGCTATGCCAGGTCCCTACTGGTCTCGTCCCTGGTGGGCACTTGAGATTAATCAGCACCCTGGTTCTCGTGCCTTCACTAATCGGCCCGAGGGTGCACTTTTTATTTGAGCAGCAGATTACTGCCCCCTTTTCAACTACCACTAATTACCTCAGCCAGTTCCCTGGGCACAATACCAACCTCAGTCTCCCGGTGCTGTGCCGGCACGCCGACCGCCTCCCATTCCTCAGCTTCCTTGATATATTTCTCCGTTCTGGGCACTATTGTTCGGTGAAGGGTCTGCGTTGGCACACACTCCAGCTTTTCAGGATACCACTTATGTTCCTTAAGGCAACCGAGGGTAACCATCACCCCTGGCTCTGGCTTGACTACCCGGAAGCTATCAGGGTGAAAATCTTCTTTGGGATAGTAGTGCTTCATTATGGTGTCCTTGAAGAAAATAATATCCTGCGGCCGGTCTTTCTGATGCTGCTCTAAAAGGGTCTGCTCTTGAAGGAGTTGCTGGATGGTTTTAGGGCCTCCCTGCTCTTGAGCTACAAGGGCAGTTTCCATAAGAGATATGCGCTTTCTTACCTCTCTCTCGTCTAAAGTTTTTATCTTTGTCATAATCTCATCAACAGCTCTATCTAGTGCCCCTGAATAACTGAATGCTTTTACCCCATCTTCTAGCCTGAAAATATAGAACCATACTTTTTCCTGCTCCATTTCGGCCCCTTTCATTTTAATCGGTTTAATTACCGGGCTTACAGCTAATTTAATCCTGGCTGCCTCCTCATAAGCTGCCTTTTGTAATGAGCGACAACCCTCTGCTCTATCAGCTTGATATTTCAATCTGCTAGCCCAGGCAAGCATACTTTCTGCTCCTAATGGGGTTTCCTGGAGCATTCTACTTAATTCTTTACAAGGGCCTAGCTCCTCCATCTCTGCCTTGATTATAGTCCTTCTTTCAGCCATCCCTAACCCTTCCTGCTGATGCAGCTTTTTAACCTCAGAGAGTCGCATCGGGGTAAACCACTTATCCCTTTCAATCGGCAGCCCCAGGGGGCCACGGGCAGATTCTAATTCCTTGAGGCTGAAGTAGCCCATTTCCTTTTCAAGCCCGACAACCCAGCCAAAGAACAGGTCTTTGCCATCAAACTCAATGCCATACCAAGTCCAGTTGGAATCAGGCGTGAAGAACTTTACCTGGACTATCGGGTCCTGAACCTTTTCCTGTGAATAGAGTCGTGGCAGCTTATCTCGTATCTCCTTGGTGAGCAGTTTCATTGCTTCTAGCTCCTCAAAATGCCTATCCTGCCCCTGCGCTACAGTAAAATCATAGACACCGTAGCCTATTAGCTCATACCTCAAATCCCGGACCTTTTTAGCATAGTCTAATGCCTCTGATTGAGCAAGGTTGCCCAGGCTATCCTGGACCGCCTGGGCTAGTTCCCCTGCCTTCTGATAGGTGCTCTCGTGGTCGCCGTCAAAGAATTTAGGGGCTTCGTAAATAGAATAGCCCTTAAGCTTCTCGCAGTGCCAGAGCATACAGTTTTTACACTGGTCATCAGCCGAGCGTTGGCTATAATCAAGCAGGTGGTCCTCCAGGAGGGCCAGGTGGGTAATGGACATCTTATCGGTAAACCAGGCATCCCACTCTACATCATCCTGCTTCACCTCTAATAATTGAGCAATAGTAGCCATATTACCTCAAAAACCTATCAAATACCCCCTCCGATTTCTTTGAGGAATTGCCTCTTGACTCGCCTTGAGGGCTTGAGGAGCTTAGGACTTTTTTTGTTTCGTCCTTTACTGGTAAAGGGAAGCCACCGCCTTTTATCATAGACGCATAGGCCTTCGCCGTTGCATCCTGATATGCCTTCCAGATTACCTCGGGACCGGGTTGATAAAGCCCAGCCGCTGACATCGCTGTGTTTAATGCCTGCTGTCGTTTAACCAACTTCTCAACCTGCTCCCCTAATTTATCCTCATCAGCCCCTAGAGCTTTATCAATAAACCGATTAAGAAGCTTCTCCTTTAACTCCGGGGAGATTTCATTTTTACCCTTCTCCTTGCTACCTGAATTGCTACTAGCGGTTTGAATGGCTTTATCTAATTTTTTATCAGCCTCGCTCCTAACCTCGTCAGCTAGCTTACTGACCTGGTGGCTAACGAAGGTATTAACCTGCTCAGGCAAAGCTTGAATAATAGGGGTTACCTCAGCCCTTACTGTAGCTTGAATTTCACCCTTAAGCTCTTCGCCGACAGCCTCCTTAATTAGAGAGCTGATAAAAGCTTTGAGGTCGTCTTTTGATATGCCGGCCTGTGCCATAAGCTCATCTAGATTCATTATACTGCCTCCACTATCTTGGCGAAGCGACCCTCCGTCCAGGGGAAGTAGCCTTCTTCAGGGTGGTCTATTATATGAAGGTAAGGTGGTTCAGGCGCCTCCCCTTCTTCCCGCTCATTACTTACCTCGGCCAGCTCCTGGTGCGGCTTAATATCATAGCCGGCTCCCCGGATGGCACTAAATATGCGCTGGGCTAATTCGTTGTCCTCAACCTTGTTAACCTCAAAAGACTTGACGAACTCCTCAGCGCCCTGTTGCTTAAGGGAAGGCTCCGCTTGCTCAAGTTCAGCAATCCTACTCCTCAATTGCTCAATTCCTTTAGGCTGCTCACCTTCCGAGGATTCGCTTGAGAGCTGGGCTGAGTTCTTTTCTACCTTCGCCTGTAGGGCCTCCCTCGCCTCTATCTCCTTGCTCAATCCCTCCTGTAGGGCTTCTAGTGTCAATTTGTTCTCGCTCATTTTTACCTCCTTTTTCCTCAGTTTTTTGAATGGATTTAGATCCGATAACTTCATTTCCCACCTCCAACCTGACTATACCTTCATTATCAAGCATAGCTACCTTCATTGGCTCAGTCAATGCCCCTGTTCGGATACTAAAAGTGGAATGCCAGGGGCAGGTAGCCACTAAGGCTTTTCCGTGCTCTAAGAAATCAACCTCATTATCGCAAACCGGGCATCTAACTTTCATAGTTTAACTATGACCTTCACCTTAATTTATGGCTTTCATTTCAACTATAAGTTATAAGTTGAAATTTTGTCAACCCTGCCGGCTCTCTTTGGCTCAAAAAATAATTGGCAGGGGGCTTGACTTGTGATTTGATATATGCCACACTGTAACTACAGGCTCAAAAGTTAGGGAACTACCAGGGAGGTAAATAAAACCTTGAGAGGTTAAGGAAAATGGATGAGGTAATAAGATTTAGGGTTGATGCCGATGAGAAGGAAAATATAGAAGCCGAAGCAAAAAAGCTAGGAATATCGGTCTCAGCATTCCTTCGCCTGCTCATAAAGCAATGGTCTAATGGTATTAAATTTGAAAAGGTAGGAGCACCCCACCGGTCAGGGCTGCACTGAAATTCGTTCTTTAAGCAAACCCATTATCATTTTAGGAGGCAAACAATGGCAATGGCTACCAATCAAAAACCAACCTCTATATGTTATGTCAATGAAAACCCGGACACCGAACCCCTAATCAAAGAAAACTCCGAAGCTGATTCCTCGTCCCCCGAAGCTCTTGCACACTATAACTCCTTACCCCGTGACCTCAGAAGACTATACTATAAGAAAGGTATTAGAGAAGAGGTAGGTTATGGTGTGCAACAGACACGGCGAATACTCACGATGGGCCTTTTTCATAAGCAGCACGATGAGATTTGCCAGTTTCTTTCATCGTGGGGTTTATCCCCGAGACAACGGGACGCCATCTTCAAGCTACTTGAGTTTTATTGCCACTACGGGAAGGTTTATCCCAAGGCAAAACAGGTTGCGGATGATGAATACATCTCAAGGCGGACATTCTGGTATGCCATTGCGAAACTCCGCAATATGGGTCTTATTCAGGTAGTTAATCGCTACTTTAACCACCGCCAAATCTCTAATCTCTACCGCCTTGATAAGCTGGTAGTGATGATAGCCCGCTTACTCGCCGAGCACGGGCATAACATAGGTAACTTTGGTATCAAATTAGTGAGCCTTTTAGCTCACTTTTGGCAAGAAATTGGGTCGG
Organism: Candidatus Aenigmatarchaeota archaeon; assembly: GCA_030619735.1. Lineage (GTDB taxonomy): Archaea > Aenigmatarchaeota > Aenigmatarchaeia > QMZP01 > JAUXAV01 > JAUXAV01. The sequence goes on from JAUXAV010000011.1 coordinate 14,892, forward strand.
TAGAGATTAACCTTTCGTTGGCTGCTCCTATTAAGCTTAAACTGCCCCGGGGGGGGGTGATGAGATGGAGTATGCTCTTACTTTTATAGGGTGGCAGGTATTCTTTGGGCTAACTCACTGCCGGCAACAACCTAGCCTCAAGCTGCCGACGCTGGACGAATTAAAGCGGATGAGGAAAGAGGCTTATCGCTGGTTTAAGGGAAGTATCAAAGCTATTGCACACCATCGGCGAAGCAAAGAGAAATGAACTCTAAAGTAACATTATCGGACAGAGTGCTGGCTATCCCGGTCGCTGTTTATTTCTGGTGCGCTAAATACCTGGGTAGAGCCGATAGGTGTAAGGGCAGCCCGGATGGGGAGTGCTTCTTTACCTGTAGAGATTTCACAACCCGGTGTAAATGGTGTGGCAGAATAGAGATTCCAAAACGAGCCTAAAATAAAGGGGGTAAATATAAGGGCAAGCCAGTGGACTGGAGAAACCCAGAAGAAGAGAGCGAGCCAGGGACCGAGAGAAAACCAATTGGGAAGAGCGAGCCAGGAGGAAAGAGTAAGCCAATTGCTAAGAGCGAGCCATATATCAAGAGTAAACCAAGAAATTGGAGCGAGTGTCAGATGAGGGGCAGGAGAGCGAAGGTTGGTCCATAAAGGATGCACCTTTGCCGTGACCCTGCCCCTCCAGAGGCAAGCAGCAAGCCAGGAATACCGAGAAACCCAGGGAAAGGAGGGAGAGATGGAAGCAGGACAAATTGGTTTAGCCAACCGGCACACGGGAGCAGCAGACGCAAAAATAAAAAAGGAGGAATTTGATGAGCAAAAAGTTTCTTATTGTCACCTCTATTTTATTGGTTTTGATTTTGGTTTTGTCTATGGTGGGATGCACCGGTAAGACTGGGGCAAAAGGAGCCACCGGACCGCAAGGACCTGAAGGGCCTATGGGTCTTCAGGGACTACAAGGAGAGCCAGGGCTACAAGGTGAGCCAGGGCTACAAGGTGAGGCAGGGCTACAAGGTGAGCCAGGACCAAAGGGTTCAACTGGTGCAAAAGGAGCAACTGGCTCTCAGGGTTCCAAAGGCGAGCAGGGCCCCCAGGGTGAAGTTGGTCCAGCGGGTCGCCGGGGCTCCTCAGGTTCCGATGGTTCAAAAGGTGCGAAAGGGGAACAGGGTGAGCAAGGCCCGGCAGGTGAACAGGGACCACAGGGGCTACAGGGGGAGCCAGGTCCAGCAGGGGGCTATGGGGATATTCTACTTCTTGGAGCACTAGAGAGAGCTGCTTTTAGGTTACTCGCAACTCAGAACGAGGATGGTGGCTGGGAATGGCTGAATCCAGACACCACTGGCACAGGTGCCTCAGGCAAGAACACCATTGGTGTGACGGCTCAAGGAATGCTGGACAGCTACAAGAAACTTGAGCTGCCGAGGTTCCTCAACGCTTGTTTAGATGCCTATGACTTGATGATGGTGAACTCTACTAACCCTGATGCTACTTTTCATAGGATAAGGGGACCAGACATTCCGTTTTTGGTAGAACTTTCCGAGGCCACCGGTGACTTGGCTTACGCCAATTTTGCTAAGGCTAGGTATGAGGCAGCTGTCACTGAGTTTGGCGAAGGCACGGCAACTGGACTCGCACAGTTTGTCCGGGATGGCCGGCTAAGCCAAGGCTGGTCTACATTGGTCGCCTGGGACATCAACCTATACATCCAAGGGGCTTTAGCACTTGGTGAAACTGATGATGCGGCTCTGATGGCTGATGTAATCTACGAGTTCCTATACTTAAACGGGTTCAACTTTGGAGACCAATCCCAGGCTTGTTACTGGCTCACTGTCACTGGAGCACTAGAAGCCTTTGTAACCACTGGAACCTACCCAGATGAGGTGGAGGACCTAGTTGTGATGTTACTTGCTAGTCAGCAACCTGATGGGAGCTTTATCAGCGGCGGTGATGCAGAAACCATCCAGCCGACAGCCTATGCAGTTATGGCCCTTGTTAAAGCAGGGTCAGCATACGATAGAGCTATCATTAGTGCAGTCAACTACCTGGTTGGCACCCAGGAAGCAAACGGCGGCTGGCTGGAAGCCGGAACCGAGTGCACAGAAGTGGGCTCTGAGGTCGCTCAAGCACTGCACGACTTTATCAAGTAGAAACAGTAGGATTAGACGGGGGGAAATATATGCAGAGCGTCTGCTGCTCCCGTGTGCCGGTAAAGTATTTTGATAGGGGAAGGAGACAGAGAGATGGAGCAACAATCGTCAAAGGACGAACAGAAAGACTGGGCGGAGGTAAGGCTTGACCGAGTAACTACCACGAACAGGATTTGTAGCAATCTGGTGGGTGCGGGCATCTTGCTGCCATCAGAGCTTGACCGCTATAAAGCGGTCTTACAAACCTATGACCCGATGACACTGGTCAGGGTGATGATAGTAAGTTGGCAGCTCAGGGAAGCCCACGAAGAAGCTCAACACTAGATATAGTGGTGTCGGGAGCTGCGGTGACCACCATATATTGTGTATAAGGGGGGTAAATGATTATGAGCGAGCTTGAGAGGGTAACGGAGCAAGAAAATGAGACTATTAAACAAGGAAAGTGTCCAGACTGCGGGGGTGAGCTATACATCACGGCTAGAGGTGGTTTAGCTCTTAATGTAGCCTGTGATTGTGGGGCAAAGTTCTGGGTAGCTTATCCCTTCACGGCTGAACGAATAGCGAAGGGGGTTAATTACGCCAAGGCTGACTAAAGAGAACTGGAAGGCTTGGGACGAAGAAAAGAAGCGGTTTGCCAAGCGGGAGACAGAGGGTTTCGCTGCGGACCTCAAAGCCCTAGAGCAGCACATAGTCAAGCTACGGGAAGTCGCTCCGAAAGACAAGGCAGGTTGGCCTCATAATACTGCCCTGGCCTACCTCAACCAGCTTCAAATGAGGCTGGACAGTATTAAAAGCTATGTCACCGGGGCAACCACTTAAAACCAGACACTCTG
>JAUXAV010000135.1 GCA_030619735.1 Candidatus Aenigmatarchaeota archaeon
AGCTTTTCAGGGTCATGCTCTTTACCCTTGAAGAAGCCAGGACGGACACGCACCAAGCCGTGATCGGTGAGGATACAGTTGGGAAAATTAGCGTGGTGGTGAAGGTGTGGCTCAAATGGAGTTTCAGATGCCCAGGCGTGGGTATTCTCGTGGACGCACAATTTAGCGCCCTCGTAGAAAGCGGATTCCACTTTCTCGATGAAGACCTTGAGGCAACGTTTAGATTTTTTGAGAGTTCCGTTAAAGTCCGACAGGAGAAGGTTGGAGAACTCCTTTGGGTAGGTTAAATCCATACACATAAGGTAATCGCACTTGCCCGTGTCGTAAAGAGAAAAAAGCGACCGAACCAGCCGAGAAACCGATGATTTGATGCTATTCCAGCCGTGGACAGGCGACAGACAACCTCGCTCCTTGAGGATAGGAATAGCGACCTCATGTTTTGTAGCGGAACAGAGAAAGTATTTGAAGCCGACAAATTCAGCAGAAGCCAGGTGGGGATCGAAACCGCAACGGTCGATAAGCGAGGATACCGCTTTAGGGGGAGTAGTCCATTTGGAAAAGTGGTCGATGAAAAGGATATTGGCGGATTGATGTAAAGCATCGACCTCATGGATAGAGGTGTGCTTTTCCGTGGGGACATTCGCCAAAAGACCGCGCTCGTTAATAAGGTCGGCGATAAACGTAACCGACCGACCGTTAAAAACAGCCACGGTGGGGGTGTAGGGTGGGGCCGTGGCGACAGGCGGAGTATCGGAGTCGACCCCAGGGCCAGGGGGAATGGTCGAGTCCTCTATGAAGAAGATGTCAGGCCTGGTGGTGAATAGAGAAAGGTAGCTACGGACGAGGTTCCTAAAATTGGGATCGGACGAGGGGGTGGTAGCGATTCGATTAGGGAGATCGTGTATAAATTCGACAGTTTGGAAGCCGACCTTTTGGGTGGCAGGGGTAGCCCCCACCCCAACACGTTCAGGCACACAAATCGGCTGTTACCAATTTTAGGGTAGGTTTCAGAATAACCACCGCGTTACAGTAGGCGTAACGATATTTAAGAGTTTGCGATGGGTGATCGCCAAGGTGGTAGTTACCCTGATTTTAAAGGTAAGCCCTGGCGACCCCGCAAGTACAAGGCTTTATGCCAGTAACCGAACCCCACCGCAATAGAGATGTTATTTTCCAAAGGATATAAGCCCTATGGGGCAAGGGGTAGCTTGACCTTAAGACGACCCTCTTTTACGAGGAACTGTAAGCGATGATCGCCGAAACCACGAAAGTTGTAAACTCCGTTCATATCAGTTGGAAGCCCCCACCCCTCCATAACCAGGGATTGACCCACAATTTTGTTAAGCTCGATGACCTGGCTGGTGAGATCGCCAACAGCACTAAAAAGATGGGCGATCATTCCAGGATCAGGGATAGTGGCGCGCAATTTCTCGTTATCCTTCTTAAGAAAATCAAGCTCCCGACCCATACGATCCAATTCGCGAAAAAGGAGATTGCCGCCGCCGCCGTTAATAGATGCCTTAAGACGTTGTAGCCGGGATGACAGCTCGGTTTTGCGAACCTGCGTTTTCAAATCAACGATTTCAGGCTCGTTCTCGATTTCAGTTGTTTCAGCCTTACCCCCTACCTTATGGGTATAAGCCTTATGGCTACCCAAAGCCGCCATACTCTTAAACTCGCGCCCACATACATCGCATTTTGGCATACGATAAATTAATCAATTCATAAGCTTAAAAACATTTTTTGGTAGATGGGGCCAAGGGGAATAGACCCCCAGGATCCAAAATGGACACCAAGACCCGTAAGACTCTTAAGACTCTTGAAAGACTCTACCGTAAGAGTTTCAAACCCTTCAATCAGCCAATTTCAGGTAGCCAATCGAGTGCCTCAAGCGATTCAAGCGTGAACCGCCCCAATTCGGTAAGACGAAAACCATACCCGTCGCGCTTAACCAAACCCCTACCCCCTAACAGCTCAAGGGAACGCGCCACCCCCACCTTGATGGCAGAGTGGCCACCAGCGATGAAATCACCGCGACCAACGCTTTTCAAAAGGGAAGCAAGACCCTCGATAGACACGACCCAAGACACACATTCAGAGATCACAGCGCACCCTCAAGACTCTTAAAGGTAGGGTAGCCGTTCCTTTACAGGATTCTTGAAGAAGCCGCCACCCGTGATGGCAAGGGTAGGGGTAGCCCTGCCCGCAGGTGGCGGACACCCCGAAGTGGACTTATGGCGTAGCAACAGCGCACAAGCCCCGAAGCCTAAGACCGCGCCAACGACAAGCGTTGCCCATTTCACAACGACACCGTGTTGAATAGGCGACAGGCGATTTAACGCTTGGGTTTGTGAGAACTCATATGCGATTTTGCGATAGCCGTAAGCTGATCCTTCCATATTCCCGCAAATTTTCTTCCACATTTTGGACATACCCACTTGTAGCCGTCAAGTTGAGTTTTCTCGAATTTCAAGATACCACCCCCCTAAACAGTAGGGATAGCAGAAGGTATAAAGGTAGGGGTTATGGGTAGGGTGGACAGCCCCATTTAAGTGTTGTGGAATTTTCCTCGAAGTGGAAATTTCAGAAAAGCTGTTAAGGCGTTGGTGGTGGGATCCAATTCCACAAACCGTGATCCCAGATGACGATATGAAAGTCCGATTTAACGGTATCAGCCTTACCAAGGAGCTCGGCAGGTGCGTGGCAGATGGGGCAGACGTGTTTTGGGGCGGATTGAACGTTAACCATAGCACCGATGCTCCAGCCGTAGTGGTGGCGCGGATTTTTGTAGCCAAAAAGATGACTGACGAATGGCAAGTGCTCGGACGGACAGCAATCGATGGAATACCACTCAAAGAAATCGCTCATGGCGCGACGTCCACAATACTTAAGACGGTGGACAAGCCGGGTGCGCTGTTTGAGGGAAATGTAGTGGGGGAACAAGTTAGATGTCCAATTATCGATTGGAATTATCCGACCAAAGACCTCTATGATGGATTCTTTCCACAATCGGCGCAACAGGTCGAGCTTTTCAGGGTCATGCTCTTTACCCTTGAAGAAGCCAGGACGGACACGCACCAAGCCGTGATCGGTGAGGATACAGTTGGGAAAATTAGCGTGGTGGTGAAGGTGTGGCTCAAATGGAGTTTCAGATGCCCAGGCGTGG
>JAUXAV010000326.1 GCA_030619735.1 Candidatus Aenigmatarchaeota archaeon
TGGCATTATGTAGCCTTGACATATGATGGTTCAGAAATGAGATTATATATTGATGGCGTTTTAGAAGATAATGAGCCATTATCAGGCAATATAAATACAGACACAAATAGCTTAAAGATAGGAGAAGCTGTTAACGGCACCATCGACGACGTGATGATTTTCAACAGAAGCCTCTCAGCAGAGGAAATCTGGAACCTCTACACCAACCAGAGCCATGTCCTGGCATGGGACGAGACAAGGCTCGATGATAACTGGACATGCGAGGTCACCCCAAATGACGGCTACGGGGATGGAACAGCAAAGAACTCCACCACCCTGACCATACTCAACATACCCCCGAACATAACCTGGGTCAGTGCGAGCCCCAGCATAATAGAGGGGAACGGCACCAATACAACCACCCTGTGGCTGAACTTCTCTGACTATGACAATTTAGCAGGCACAAACTATCCTGTTGAGTTCTGGGTAAGGGCCTCAAACGGCTCTGTGCACGGGCCCTACACGAACTCCACCCCAACAAGGTTCGCGGACTACAACTACACAGCCACCTATACCCCCAACTCCGACAGCTACTGGCTTCCCGGGCCTTATGACATCAATGCAACCGTAACAGATAGGTCCCTTACCAATTACACGGAGTTTGCATTACACCAGGACATGTTCACAATCCTGGGCTACCTGAAGAACCTGTACTTCATTTCCCCCACTCTTAACGAGACCCATGACATGAACGAGAACATAACAATAAACCTCACCCTCTGGAACTGGAATGACCAGCCTCTCATGGCCCATAATGCCAGCTTCTGGGCGAACACCACTTGGGCATATGGGTTCACAAACCCCCCCTACAACTACACAAGCGGGTTTACAAACGTATCGCCGAATGAATACAGGCATACCTGGAACATCTCGGACTACCATGCAGGGAACTGGTCCCTTTACGCAGAGGCAAACCTCTCCTATTACTACAATATAACCAACACAACCTATATCTGGATAAACCATACCATAGACGCCAATATAACCGATTTCATGACAGACCAGACAAGCTACAATGCGAACACCAATGTGAGCATAACAGGCAACATAACCAGGAAGGGCAATGT
>JAUXAV010000143.1 GCA_030619735.1 Candidatus Aenigmatarchaeota archaeon
CAATACTATCCTATATGGGAGAGTAGAAACTTTACTTTCTTCCAGGTAAACAGGTGACTGAGACACTAAATTATCCACAACCCCATCTAAATGTGGATAGCCCGAGGTGGGAACTATATGAGGAACGGAACCTAAATAGGGGACTCCTTGGGACCTACAAAAGGATTGTATATCTTCTTCGGTCAGATCATATAAGTTTACTTTTTCCCCATGTGGACAAACTATGTAGATTTGGTTACCAACTAGACCCAGAAGAGGGACATGAAGGTCTCTTAGAAGGGAAATGGTCCTAAGGAGATCTGCAATGGAAGTTGTAGCCGGCTGGGTAACTAGAACTACCCCATGAAGATCTTTAATTTGAAGTGCAGCTTGAACGAATTTGGCAGTAGTTGGGGGAGTATCCATTATGAGGTAATCTAGGTCACCCCAGGCAATAACTCCGGGAGTGGTTATCTCTACAATGTCCTTTATGGTAGACTCCTCATCCATAGAGACTGCTTGATCTGGGGGAAATATGAATGCAGAGGATACCAATGGGAAACCCTCAGGAGAGATAATGGGTTGGATGGTATCACCTACCCCAGATTGAAGAACTAATCCACTTTCTGGGTCAATTCCAAGCTCCACATGTAAATTAGGGGCCACCCAATCCACATCAAGGAAACCAACTTTGAGGTCTTTATTTTTAAGGGCTCTACCTAGACTCGTACATACCTTAGACTTCCCAACTCCCCCCTTAGTGGCCATCACTGGAATAATCTTCATAGGTAGTACTCCTATCTTTATAATCTTATTTTACCACAGAAGTTTCCCTTTGTCAAGGAATATCCGGCCATTGTCCTACCAGCTATTTGTCCCTCAACACCCTTGACAAAGTTACAATTGTATGTTATAATGTTAACATAAAGTAACGGTAGGAGGTACACAATGCCAGAAGCCAGAGTATTTAGACCTAAGTCAGATGAGGAGAATGAGATGATTGATGAAGTTATGAAGGTCCATACATTGGAAGGCCACATCCAGAGACCTAGTTGGACTATGTACATGACCTACCTACTTAATCGCGACATAGCTGAAATAAGAACTAGGCACAAATCTAGGATACGAAGTTAACATAAGGAGGTGACTAATATGAGAGTTTACATCTGCCCGGAGCATCCGGAAAAAACCTATACATCCTGGAGAAAATTCCGGGGCCACTGGAGTACCCAACACCGAGGTGAGGAATGTCCCCCAAGAGAAGAATTTCTACGGGAAATGGAGAGGGAAGAGGTTTTAGGGAAAAAGAAGGAGCACAAGGAAGAACTAAAAGAGGGAGCAACACAAAGAGAGGAAGTAGCTGGGGCAATAGCTGCTGGAGAATTTATTCTACCTGAAGACCCAATTCCTAGACTAGCTAAGATCCTTGAAGTCCATGGAGTACCTGGAGACCTAACCACTCAGATACTTGGCGTATTCCAACTCCATCCTGGTTATCGAGAGAATCCGGTAAATCTCCACTACTTACTGACCGCGAAGCTACCCAGAAAGCTGCATTCCAGCATCCCAATGATGATTAGCGCTTTCACCACTCAAGAAGGAGGCTACCCCGAGGGTATTCCAATGATGGGAGGGCAATCCGGAATGGGAATGGGGCCCATGCCACCTTTTATGTACGGGGGTGGTATGTCGCCTTATTACTCACCCACCGTTGAGTATCAGCCTTATTTTAGACCACCTATAAGTGGACGTGAAGAGGGTAGAGAGGGAGAGAGAAGGGAAAGAGTTAAAGAGGCCAACCCAGTGCAGGACGCCGTAGCTCTTTTAGGAACCTTAATGGATCTTCAGGGCAAATTGTCTCCCGGTGAGAAAGAGGGAGGCCCGAGTGTCCAAGAGATATTCGAGGGGTTCAGAGCCACGATTGAGGAAGTTACTAAAGACAGCAAAGACCAACAAGATAAACTCATAACCCAAATGGGAGGAATACAAGAAGCCAACAAGGCTACATTGGAAGGCATCCAAGGACAGTTACATCAGGCTGAAAAAGATAGGCTCCAGGATAAGATAGACACCCTAGTGGAAGCTAAGGATGAAGAGAGGAGTGAGGGCCTTGGGACTCTGTTGAAGGAAGCTGGGGAAGGAATAGGGAGCCAATTGGAAGGGGTTAGAGGAACCTTAGAAAAGGGTATGGATAAAGCTACCAGTCTAGTCGAGAAGGCAGTCGCAGTGGAAGGGGTCGCCGTTCCACCTACTGGGGAAGGGGCTGCAAAGACCCCACAGGGTAGGACCCCAGGCGCTGCCAAAGACTTACTGGAAGCAGAAGCTAAAATAGAAGAGCTGGCTACGAAATTGGCAGGAGGTAAAAAATAAATGGGCCTAGCAGAAGATATCCTCAAAGCATTGGGTGTTCTCCCCCCAAAAAAGTCCAGGAGCGGCTCCCCTTTTCCTACTCCTCCGGATCCTAGCGAAGTCAAGAAGAGTGTGGAGAAGATAGTGGAGGGGCTATCTGAGCTTAAAGACGTACCCCAGGCTGTTATTAGTAGAGTAGTGGAAGCAGATAAGGATTTTAGAGAGGCCGATAGGGCTTTGAGGGGAACTAGACTTAGAGGGAAGAAGAAACTCTAGAGGCTGCCACTTCTCACTGCAGACTTCCACCATTCTGGGAATAGGCTTCCACTTCTCCCCACTAGGTGTCCGAACTGCTCATCTAGGATGTAACTCACCGACCAATCCCCTTGAAAGCGGGTGGCCCTGCCGGTCATCTGGACTAGGGACCTGGCAGTTCTCCTAGCGTACCACAAGGAACCATCGGAGAAGCCATGAAGTCTTTTGTTTACCTGGGGGCTACCCAAGTTGGGGTAGGGTACTTTAGCCACAATGATGACTCTGCAGAGGTCCCCAGGTAGGTCTATTCCTCTTTCCATACTGGGGGATATAAAAGCTATAGGCTGGTTGTAGGACTTAAACCTTTCGAGAGCTATGGCCCTATCGTTCCTATCGTGAGTCATTAGACC